>JANLQB010000358.1:0-6240 GCA_031367565.1 Verrucomicrobiota bacterium | reverse complement strand
CTCGCCAAATGTTTGTTCCACCATCGCCGCCGCTATGACGCCAGAATTTTCGCCTCGCATCCCAACCATCCGCAAGGCACACGTTCCGCCCGGGTTCGCCTATCCGCTCGGAGCCGGCCCCGTGAGTGAAGTGCTCGCCGAGGTTCCACAGTTCGACAAATTGACGCTCAGTTTTTCAAATCAGACGCCTTTGTTGCGCCCCCCACTTCGCGTTCCAGGCTTCCCCCTCCTTCGGCTCACATTCAGCAATTATCCTCAGTACATCCCCCGCAACGTGGCACCAGAAGACGTCGCAAAAACCTTTGGCGGAGAACGCTGGCATATCGAAATCCTCCCCACCGAAGTCGAACGCCGCCTGACGGTGCAGGCACTTCTCGTCGAAACAGGCATCGGTCTGCTGCGCGACTGGATCATCGGTCCCGATGCACCGGCCTCGGGCGATCAAAACAAACGCGTCGTCGAGGTTTGGTATTTCTACGACACCGGCGCGATCAAACTTCACATCGTGAACATGAATCCCACACCTGCCCCTGCGCCGGTGGAGTCCGAGGAAAAGTGATTTAAAATGCGGACCGGCGCCACGCCGACAATCGGGGCGCGAACGCGGTGAAGTTGCGGGATAAGGCCACAACCGCTCAGGAAAGTCCGTGCCATGCGCCAAAAGCGCGAAAAAGGGAAAGCCTCGCGCTATCCCGACCCATCGTATTTCCAGCAGGCACTTCTTTAGGAGAGCAAGACGGAGAGAAGTGACGCCCACGACCACCGGCGGGTAAATCCAAGTCCTGCGATGAAGCGGCAACTGCCCGGGTATCGTAGGAGCGCCGGGCTACCAAAATGGAAGCATCAGGTTTTCGCCAAATTGAGTTCCCTCGCCCCTCGACTTTTGATCACACCTCGTTTGCCCGATGTTACAAGTCTGTCATTAGTCCGGCATCGCCTTCATGCGAATATCCGTCCCATCCCTTTCTCCCATGCAATTGCTCAAGAACTTTCTCCTCGCCAGCCTCTCTTTCGCAGCCTGGCCTGCCTTCGCCGCCATCACTTTTACCGGCATCGCGGACAAGACGAAATACAACAATACGGTGACGTTTACCGTGGTGGCAGATCCCGCGGCCGCGACGACCACTGCCACACTCGATAGCACCCCCACGACGGTGGGCTCGCCGGTCACGGTCACGACGATCAGCTACCATGAGTTGAAAGCGGAGAGCCGGACTGCGGGCAATGTGCTCGTGGATTCAAAGACGATTCGCTTCATCGTCCGCGACAACGCGATCCGCGGCGACACGGAATCGGGCATCCCGCCCCACACACCGTATCGCACTGTAAACGATGCGCCGTCTGCTTTCGCCGCAGGCACTTTGAAAGTGATCGCGCCCGCAGCGTGGCCAGTCGGCCTGCCCATCCCGATGGCCACCCTCCTGCGCACGGCGGCCAATGAAGCGCTTTGGCTAAATGGCAGCGTGACCTTTGGCGGCTTTCCCGGCACTGCGCTGCAAATGCGACGCGGCTGGGGCTCGGTCGTCGCGCCTGCCGCGACGACTGCGGGGACATTCAATGTCGATGCGCACGTCGCTGGCCTCACCCACAATCCCGCGATCACGATCCTGGCCGCGCCCGCTTTCACCAATGTCAGCGGCACGATCGCAGCGAACACGAGCTGGCCGGCAAACTCGCGCATTCACGTGACGGGCACGCTCACGATCAATGCCGGCGTCACCCTTACGGTCGGAGCGGGCACCATCGTCACCGTCTATACGGGCACCGCGACAAATGGAACCGCAGCGGAAATCGTGGTGAACGGCACCCTGCAAATCAACGGCGCGGACGGGAATCCTGTCGTATTCGCGCCGGATACCGCAGGTGGAAATTGGGGAGGCATCGAGCTGCCCGCGACGACGTCGAAGGTGACGGCGGCTTACACGATTTTCACCGGCTCCGGGGAAGATGAGACGTGGTTCACCACGCACCCGGGCTACTCCTCGCACAAACCAGAGCAGGCGCTCTTTCTCCTCTCCGGCACGGTCGCCACCGGCACCGCCATCGGCGCACAGCTCCATCTCGCAAACTGCTACTGCTTCAGCCTTGCCGGGCAGGAGATGAATAGCAAACGGGGCACCTGGGTGGACCTTTCACGGACCCTTATGCAGCGTGCCGTCACCTGCGGAGAATTGAACGACAGCAAGGTAACGATCGACCGCAGCGCACTCGTGGAGTTTCCCAGCGAAGACGCTACCTTTGTCGATGCCGACAACGATGCGATCTACCTCACCGGCGGCGATCTTTCACTCACAAATAATATCATCGGTTTTACCAAGGACGACGGCGTGGATAGCGGCGGGAACGGCGGCGACAACCCATTCACCGCGACGGTGGACGTGACGCCATACCTTTCCCAGAATAACTGGTATGAAGGCACCTACCACGAAGGCAACTCGCTCTCCGGCACGCGCAACGTCAGCTTTATTGGGTGCGTCTTCTATAACTGCGGCCAAGGCGTCGAGGATGGCTACAGTGCCTCCACCACCGCTGATGGTCCAAACGCCACCGTCGATGGCTGCCTCTTCGTGAGTAACATGGTCGGCGTCCGCTGGGGCGACAACTACGGCCCCGGCTATGGTTATAATGGCTCCATGGAAGTGAAGAATTCATTCGTCCTCAACAGCCTCTACAAAGACGCCTTCAGCGGCAACTGGAATGACACTGCCGCCAATGCATGGATCTACCAAACCACCGCGCTCAATACCTTTGGCCACCCATATTTCAACGTCCACAATAACTACCTCTCCCAGCTCGATCCACTTCATCATCCCACGAACACGACTTGGAACGCCGCCACTCATGGCGCACTCATCGCGCCCTTCATGCCCGTGCCGGGTTCGAAGGTCGGCGTAGCCATCAGCAGCTACGCACCCTCGCAGAGCGATACGGCTGCCTACCCCGGCACCTTTACCGTGCGGCTTAGCACATTCAGCTCGCAGGCAGTATCCGTCGATTACTCCGTCATCGGAAAAAACGATCCACTCGCCGGAGCCGAAAGCATGCTGGCCAGTGGCACGCTCATTTTCGCCGCAGGCGAGACCCTCAAGACCATCTCGTCCCCCGTGGCATCGCCTGGAAACTATGCGCTCATCCGCGTAGCGCTTACAAATCCTGTGAACGCCGAAGTCACCGGCGAAGCGTGGTATTTCAAAGCGAGCGACCCCAACCTGATCGGGCGCGGCTCCTCCGGCTGGCGCTACCGCGAGACCCGCAGCGAACCTCCCGCCTTATGGAAGACCCTAGCCTTCGACGACAGCAGCGCCGCAGCCGCTGAATGGTTGCCCTGCACCCTCCCCGCTGGCTTTGGCGCAACAAGCGTAGTCACCACTGTCGCTTCCGGCCCTGGCACCGATCGGACTAAAGCCTTCTACTTCCGCAAGAAATTCACCGTCGCAGATCCAACCAAAATCACCTCGCTCACCTTCCGCATCCGTCGCGATGATGCCGCGGTGATTTGGCTAAACAACGAAGCCAGCCCCACCCTTATCTCCGCCGATGGCACCTTCAATCCTCCCTATTCCTACGACGCCACCACGGTTGCGGCGAACAACGTCCCGAACGCCACCAATACAAATAACTACCTCGCTCTAACCATCCCGGTAGCGAAGCTCGTCACCGGCCAGAATATCCTCGCCATCCAGCTCCACCAGACATCGCTCACCTCCGGCGACATCGTCCTCGACTGCGAACTTCTCGCCACCTTCAACGAACCCCTTCAACTCGGTTTCGGAAAAGCGGGCAGCCAGCCAATCCTCTACTGGTTTGACCCCTCAGCAACTCTCGAATCCACCTTCGATCTAAGCACCTGGACTCCCCTTCCCGCCGGCCCGAGTCCCTATCCATTCTCCATCGGCATCCCGAAAGAGTTCTTCCGTCTAAAAAGATAACCTCGTGCCCGCTCTTCACCACCGCCGGATCGGTGCTCGCAAACACTTTTCGGAGCTCAACAAAGTTTTTCCATCGGGCCGCGAGAATCACCTCCAGCCAGTGACCAAGCCCCGCCGACGCCTTCGGAAACGAGCGCAGCCAGCCTTGTTCCGTGATTTGTTTGATGATTCTCACAGCGGGGACAAATTGTTCTTGGCTCGGAGCCGGGGTAAACAATTTCGCGAACTGAAAACATTTCTTTGGGACACTGCAGCTTATACACGATCACGGGCGCTCTCCCGCCGTAGAAAGTGGAGCGCGATGCTCGTTGCCGAGAGAAATCCCGATCATCTGAGGTGCGCTAGGAGCCTGTCGGACTTTCCATCCGCTGCGAGTTTTGCTTAAAAGCGGGGCATGGTCGCCCGCTTCATCAACATCGACCGCCAGACCACCCTGCTCCTGCCGCCCGACCGGCGACTTCGGCTTTGCCTTGAATCCAAAATCAGAGGCGGCAGAGTAGGTCTGGGTAGGGTGTTCGGGTAGAGCACTTTACCACAGTTGAATCTGCTCCGGCAACTCCTCCGCCGCCGTTATGGCGGCGGGGGAACCGTGGATGATGAAGCTTCGTTCCCACTGCGCCCGCGTCACGAAGATGGCGCGGACGCTTCCTTCCGGCGGGAGATTTTGCTTCACGCGGGCGATGTGAGTTTCCTGCCGAGAGAAGGTCACGCAGGCCCGCGCGTACACGCTGAACTGCATCATTTGGTAACCGTCATCCAGGAGGAATCCGCGAAAACCCGTCGCCTGCTTTCGTTGCAGCTTTGTCCCCACCGGAAGATCGAACGCCACGACTAGCCAGCCCATTTTGAATTTTTCGGTGTCCATGGTTTGTAATGCTTCCCGTCCCCGGTGAGCACGGCGCGACGAAACCCACGCACCACGCCCTCAATGCAGCTCCGCACATCCAGCGTCAGGTCCAGATACTCCACACGATCCAGTGGAAAGGCCGTCACCCATTTTCGAAACTCCGGCGTCACCTCCCATTTCTGATTTCCGTTTTCCACTTTCCGATTTTCCTTTTGCACCCACTGCACGATGCGCCAGTCCACGCACGGCCGGAAGGACTCCATGAGGTCGTAGGCGAGCGGCGTGCAGCGCTCTCGCGTCACATGCGAAATGCCGAAGGTCGGATCGAGCCCCACGCCGAAGAGCTTTTGCAGCACCGTCGAAAGCAGCACCG
The DNA here is from genome assembly GCA_031367565.1 of Verrucomicrobiota bacterium. Taxonomy (GTDB): domain Bacteria; phylum Verrucomicrobiota; class Verrucomicrobiia; order Chthoniobacterales; family Chthoniobacteraceae; genus JANLQB01. The sequence continues at coordinate 1,091 of JANLQB010000358.1, read as the reverse complement.
CGTAGCCGTAGTTCAGCAAATTGTTCAGTCCCCCACCCGATCGCTCGCGCGTAAAATCCGGCTCCTCCTGCGTGCGCCCGAAAATCTGCCAGAACATCTTCGCACAAATCGCCTCCTTGTGCGGCTTCCGACTCCACGCCGCCTCCCGCAGCGCCGCGAGCCCGAAATCCTCGGGCCGCATGTGCGCCGCCAGCAGATATTGATTGCGACACTTCGCATCGATCGTCGCCTGCCAGAACCGCGCCACCGTCTTCTCCTCGATCTTCAGCAGCGCCCGCGTCAGCAGCGTATCCGTCGAGCGATTCGCCGGCAGCACCAGGCTCACCGGCTTGAACGCCTCACAAATAATCAGCGCCACCCCATGCTTCGCCGCTTCGAGAAAAAGGTGGCTGTGAATTTACGCGGAAAAACTCGTGATGATAATCGACGCCACATCCTCCAGCGGAAGCTTCTTTTCGCCCTCCGCTGTTTTGCAGACCAACTGCCCATCCCGACAACTCAGGGAACAGTTGGCGGAATCGATGCTGACGATGTGATAGGACATGCGGGGATGCCCGTTAGCGGTGTTTTGGTTAAAAGCATGCCGTCTTTAAGAAGAGTCTTAATTTGTACCTCTCGCTTTTGGCCCTCGCCTTTGCTTTCAAGGCGAACTTTGTCTGGTGAGCCGAGATCGAGAGTCATGCTGGCCTTTACGGAAAACACTCGCCAGATTCCTTTGTATTTCCCGGCTGGCACTTGAACAATCTGCCCGTTCCGAAGTAAGCGTGGCACCTCATCTGTCGCCTTAAAGCTTACTTCGGCCGATGCCGTAAATGTGCCGAAAGACATGCGTGTTTTGATAAACGCTAAAGAGCCCGATCAAAAAGGAACAAGCGTGAATGTTGCTGGAACCCTGGTGGATATTCTCGCGGATCCAACCCGAGACCGTTTCTTCATATTAAGACAGGACATGAATCAGGTTCTGGTTTTTGATGCGAACACCTACAATCAAGTCGCCACGCTAAAGACATCAACAAATCCACTTCAAATGGCTATAACATTTGATCGCAGATACTTGCTAATAGCAAATGATTCAAGCCGTGTGATTCGGG
>JANLQB010000341.1:0-4453 GCA_031367565.1 Verrucomicrobiota bacterium | reverse complement strand
TCGAGTGCGTCGGTGAAAAGCTTCAGCGCCTTCTCATATTCCTTCTTGGAAAACGCGATCTCGCCGAGCCCGACATACGCCACGTCGAGGTGATCGCTCTTCGGATAATTCTCGCGCATGAATTCGAACAACTTCGCCGCGCGATCCGGCTCGCCGTGTTCGACGAGAAAATCGCCGACGAGCGCGAGCAGCACGGGGCTGAGTTCTTCGGCCTTAAAACGATCCGCCATCTCGCGCAGGATTTTCTCCCGCATCGCGTCCTGCTTCTTGATCGTCGCCATCTCCGCCTGCGCAAACATCAGCCGTGCCTGGATCGCGGGAGTCGCGGTATCGGCGATCGGCTTGAGCTGCTTTTCGAGTTCCGCGAAAGGATCGTACGCTGCGGGCTCGGTCGCGTCGGCAGGTGGAGCGAGCGGCGCGTCAGCGGTCAGGCCTTCGGAGGCCGGTACAGCGGTGGGCGGGCGCACGCGCTTCGAGCAGAGCTGCGCCATTTGCGAGAGCAACTGCTCCACCGCCTCGCGCTTCGGCTCTGCGATATACTTCTTCAAATTGTCCACGAGCAGCACCTTCGCCTCATCGCCGCGCCCTTCCTTCGCTCGCGCCTTCGCGATCCAATACATCGCCGCGACCACCGCCGGATGATCCGGCTTTTCCGCCACAAATTCCGTGAACAATTTCCCCACATCGTCCCAGCGCCCGAGCTTCTGCATCTGCTTGCTCGCCTCGAAGAGCGAATAGTTCAGCACCTCATCCGTGCCCGCCTTTTTGTAAGCCCGCACGTACGCCGGCACCGCGAGTTCCCGCCGACCGAGCGCCGTCAGCGCATCGCCGAGTAGCGCGTGGACTTCGCCATCCATCTGATCGTCGGGAAACTCTTTCGCCCACGCGTCGCACTGTGCCACCACGTCGTCATATTGCGAAGCCGCGTAGTAGCAAATCGCGATGCGATACTTCGCATCCGGCACGAAATACCCCTTCGGATACTTCTCCACGTAAGCCTTCAGTCGCTCCAAACCCTTCTCGTAGTTCCCGAGAAAAACCTGACTCACCGCGAGGCGAAATGTGCATTCCTCCGCGTGGCTCCCCCCAATCCCGAAGAGCCCGGCCGCACCGTCCGTCGTCCCTTCGGGAAACGCCTGGAGATACTTTTCATACTCCGCATTCGCATCGTCGTAGCGGCCCTGCGCGAATTTTGCATTGCCCAGCAGATACATCATTGTACCGCGATACGTGCTCTTCGGCTGCTTCACCAGCATCGTCGTGAAGAACGATTCCGCGCCCACGTAGTCGCCCGCTTGCAGCGCCACCGCGCCGCTCATGTAGCCCACCGTTCCCGCGTTTTCGCCGTTCGGAAATTCCTTCAAATACGCATCGCAAGCCAACTGCGTACTCTTGATCCGATTCAAATCTCCGAGTGTCGCCACGATGTCGAACATCACCGGTTCGCGCTCTTCCGCCTTCGGATATTTCAGCAGCAGCCGTTTGTAAACGACCAGCGCTTCCCATTTTTTGTCCCACTCATTCCAGCACCGCGCCACGCGAAACATCATTGGCGCGGCGTAGTCCGGCAGTTTGCTGAAATCCGCGAGCAGCGCCTTCGAATCCTCCACCACCGCTTTGAGCTGATTGTTCTCCTGCTGCGCCTTCACGTAAATCGCCGGGTCCGCCGGGCCGACCTTCGAGTTGTAGTCGATCCGCCGTTCGATCTTCGCGATCCGATCCGTCTGGAAACGAATCACCTCATCGCGCGAGCGGATCAGCCGGTAGCAACTGATCGCCTCACCATACATTTTCTTGTCCCCAAACCCGTCCGCCAGCTTCATCGCCACCGTGTTTAGCGTCACCAGATTGTCGATGATCGCGATCCGCGCTTGCAGCTTTTCCAACAGCGCGGACGCCTTTGCCGTCTCGTTTTTCTCCACGTAAAGTTCCACCAGCATCACCGCCCCATTTGCCTGCGGCGTCGATTTGATGTCCGCGCCCACGAGCTTCTCCAGCACGCGGATTGCCTCGTCCGGCTTCTTCTGGAGCTTGAAACAAAGCGCCTGTGCTCCCAGCGCGCGTTCCCGGACGGCGGCCACATTTTCCAGCGCCGCAAAAGACTTGATCGCCTCATCGTATTTCTTCGCCGCGAGATACGTCTGCCCGAGCGACATCTTCGCATCGAGCAGCCGCTCCGCGTTCGGAAACTTCGCGATGAATCCCGAGAACACCTCAATCGCCTTGTCGAAATTCGGGATGTTGTAATAAGCCGCGCCGAGCGTCAGATACGCCGGATGGATCTGCGCCTGCCCCTCATTCGGCACGAGCTTGATCAGCTTCTCCAGCCCGCTCGCCGCCTCCACCCAGTTCCCCGATTGAAACGCGCGCATCGCCTCGTTGTAAGTCGCCGCCAGAACATCTGCCGGTGTTTCCCCCGGCTTCTGTGCATGCGCATTCAACAGCGACAGCGCAAACGCCAACGCGGAAAGCAAGGTGCCGCACCGATGCGCGGAGCTGCGGGAGGTCTGGGGCAAGGACTTCAAGTAGTGACAGGAATCGCACGAAAACCGCGCGGAGGATGTGCGGTTTCTTTAACGGGAATCAATGCCCTGACAACGCAAATTCGTGAATTGTGACCTGATATTCACAAAGCCAGACCACTGCGCGTTTCCCGGCTACGCCAGCAATTCGCGAATGACGTGCCCATGCACATCCGTGAGCCGACGGTCGATGCCGCTCGCGCGGATCGTGAGCTTTTCGTGATTGATCCCGAGCAGATGCAACATCGTGGCGTGGATGTCGTACACCTCGGTCGGCGTGCTGCGATTGAGCGGCTTGTAGCCCCACTGATCGCTTTCGCCGGCGACGACTCCGCCTTTGATGCCGCCGCCGCAAAGCCAATTCGTGAATACATACGGATTGTGATCGCGGCCTTTCCCGCCTTGCGAGCTGGGCATCCGCCCAAATTCCGTCGTCCAAAGCACGATCGTATCATCCAGGAGTCCACGCTCTTTCAGATCGAGGATGAGCGCCGCCGCGCCTTTGGCAAAGCCTCGCGCGAGCGGGCCGTGATCGCGCTCGACGTCTTCGTGACTGTCCCAATTTCGCCGCGGAAAACCGTTATCATTCCCACTCCAGATTTGCACGAAACGCACCCCGCGCTCCAGCAGCCGCCGCGCGGCGAGGCACTTCCGGCCAAAGATATCCATCTCCTCGTCCGCGTTGATTTCCTTCGGCCAGTTTTTCACGTCATTGCGAATGCCGTAGCGCGCGAGCGTCGCCGCGGATTCCTTGGAAATATCGAGAGCTTCGGGCGCGGCGAGCTGCATCTTCGCGGCGAGTTCGTAGCTGTGAATGCGCGCATCGAGCCGCTCATCGCCGGGGCGCTGCGCTGCGTGCGCGCGATTGAGCGCCGTGAGCACATCACCGCCCGCGCGCTCGCTGGCGGCAGTGATGAAGTCGCCGCGTTTATCGGGAAAGAGATCCGTGATCGGCGTCTCGCTGCCGGGATAAATAACCGTGCCCTGATGCTGCGCGGGCAGGAAAGCGGAGTCCCAATTTTTCGTCCCATTCGACGCGAGCCCGCGATGATCCGGCAGCACGACAAAGGTCGGCAAATTGTCATTCATCGAGCCGAGCCCGTAGCTCACCCAGCAGCCCGCAGCGGGAAATCCGGGCCGGTTAAAACCCGTGGTTTGAAGCAGCGTTCCCTGCGAATGCACGCCCGTCTTCCCGACCAGATTGTGAATCCACGCGAGGTCATCCACGACCGCGCCCAAATCCGCCACCGGCTCACCGAGCATCTTCCCGCACTGCCCATACGCCTTGAAATCCCAGATCGGTTTCAGCCACGGCCCGAGCCCGTTTTGAAACGCCTCCACCGCCTCGCCGAAGTCGCTCGGCTTCCCGTGGTTTTTCACGAGATCCGGTTTGTAATCGAAAAGATCGAGATGACTCGCCGCGCCCGCCATGAAGAGCTGCACCACGCGCTTCGCCTTCGGCGGATGATGCAGCACGATCGATCCGGGAGCCGCGACTGCCTGCTCGCCACCGAGCAGCGAAGCAAGCGCGATCCCGCCCAACCCGCCGCCGCTTGTCCACAAAAACTCCCGCCGACTCATCCCGCGTGGGCCAGAGAATGAAGGGCGATGAAAAGGGGAGGTGTTCATAGCTTTAATCGACAAAGGTGAACTCGTTCGTATTCACGATGAGTCGGCACGCGTTCGGGAGGCCGTGCTCTTTGACGTACTTGGAGAGGGTGGTCAGTTCTTCGCTGTTGGGTGGGCGTTGGAGCGCGATTTGAAAAGCCTGGGTGATTTGCGCGGTGGGCGTTTCCAATTTTTCCACGCGCTCGGCGAAGTGCTTCGCCATCACGACCATGAGCTGGTTGTTGAGCTGGGCGAGAGCCTGGAGCGGGGTGATGGTTTGATTGCGTTTATCCACGAGCATGGATGGGTCGGCGCAATCGAGT
>JANLQB010000334.1:0-4741 GCA_031367565.1 Verrucomicrobiota bacterium | reverse complement strand
GACGGAGACTTATGTGGCATTGAAGGCGCACGTGGATAACTGGCGCTGGGCGAATGTGCCTTTCTATGTGCGCTTCGGGAAACGGCTCGCGAAGGGCGGGACGGAGATCGCGGTGCAGTTTAAGAATGTGCCGGATGTGTTGTTCAATCGCGACACGGATGTCGGGCCAAACGTGCTGGTGATTCGCATTCAGCCGGATGAAGGCATCTCGCTGCGCATCCAGGCGAAGCGGCCAGGTGCGAGTGTGAACATCGAGCCGGTAAAGATGGATTTTCACTACGGCACGAGCTTTGGCAAAGCCTCGCCGGAAGCCTATGAACGACTACTGCTGGATGCGATGAGCGGAGATGCGACTCTTTTCGCACGACGCGATGAAGTGGAGCACGCGTGGGAGTTCGTGGATCGGATCGAACACGCGTGGCACGACAACCCGCCGCCGCCGCCGCTGTGTCTTTACCCATCGGGCTCATGGGGTCCGAGCGAAGCCGATGAATTATTAGCCCGCGACGGGCGGGCGTGGCGCCGGATGTAGGCGGGGGAAAAGCGGAAAGCTAAAAATGGAAATTTACCTGATGACTTCAGATACAAAATTGCCTGTTACCCTTTCGCTAAATCTAAATCCCGCTAAGTAGAACCCGCCCCGAATCCGCTTAGTTACTTTTAAGCTTTCCACTTTTTCACCCATGCCTGCCATCGATACTCTCGCTTTCGGACAGCCCGTGGAAGTCGGCCAAATCAGCCGCGCTTTGGCAAAGCTGTGGGATTCGGACGCGGGGGCGACGACGCGGGCTTCGCTGGTGAATTTCGCGATCGTGTGTCGCGGGGTGGAGGCGATGAAGGGCAACACGTCGGTGATTTCGGAGTTCACTAGTCAGCATGCGTGTCGCGCGCTGCTGGCGGGGATCGCGCCGAACGGGGCAGGGGAGCCGACGATTTCTGCGTGGATCAATGCGCACTGCCATCTGAGCCGCGCGGGGGCGAAGCAAATTTGTTGTGAGCAGATTTCGTTTTTGTTTGAGGGGCATTCGGAGAGCCGGATGGCGAATACGCTTTTCGCGAACCTGGATTCCGATCTGCCGCTTTACCTTTGGTGGCAGGGTGAGTTTCCCGATCCGATCGACGAAACGCTCTGGGCGTGGGTGGACCGGTTGATTTATGACAGCCAGGAGTGGAAGGTTGCGCGCGCGCAGTTCTCGCTGTTGCGCGAATCCATTGAGCGGGCGCAGGCGCATCTGATTTTGTGCGATCTCAATTGGGCGCGTTCTCTGCATCTGAGGCAGGCGCTTTCACAGATGTTCGATCACCCGGACAACCTCGTGCTGCTGGAGAATCTGAAGACGATCACGATCGCGCACGCGCCGGACTATCGCTCGACGGCGTTGCTGCTGGTGAGTTGGTTTGCGGCGCAGTTGAAATTCACGAACGCGGTGGCGGAAGGGACGGGATTTGTTTTCCAGCGCGAAGGCCGATCACCGGTGCAGTTCGAGTTGAAGCCGACGGCGGGGCGCTCGCTGAGTTTGTGCGAACTCGCTTCGGACAGCGGGAGCATGCAGTTGCGACGCGATCAGCAGGGGAGCTTTTTCCGGGTGGAAGTGCGGATCGGGACGGATCGCGTGTCCCAGCATTTGCTGCCGGCGGGGAGCAATGAGACGACGAGCCTGCTGCTGTGGGAGATCGGCGGCGGGAGCCGTCACCAAGTCTATCGCAAAGCGCTCGACGTGCTCGAGACGCTGCTGTGAAGCGGGTTGCCGGTTAGTGCGTGAAGCGCACTTTGAGGAAGCGCTTCGTCTGGCCGACCATATTCACGGTGTCGCGGATCTCGACCGTCTGGATGCCGGAGCCACCCGTTTCACCTGCAAAATAGCCGGTGCCGGTGAACGGTGCGCCGAGGGCGCTGGTGGCAATGACGGTCCATGGGCCGGAGACGAGATTGTCGGTGGCGAGGACTTCGACGGTGATGTCGTTGTGCGCGGGATCGCGCTGGAGGATGAGGCGAATGCGGCGGCCTTCCACGTAATTGAAGGCGCTGATGGCGGGCTGCACGTCGTGATTTTCCGGCAGGAGGTTCAGACCGTATTCCGCGAGCGCGCCGAGGTTGTCTTTTTCAGGGTCGGCATTGTCATCGGCGGCGGAATTGCCGAGGTGGAGTTGCTTCCAGGTGGCGAAAGGGGTGAGCGGGGTCGTGAAGCGCAGGCGATAGATGTGGCCGGCGACTCCGGTGTAGAGATGGCCATCGGCACCGACCGTCCACGGAGCGTATGGGATGGCTGCGGTGGGTAAAGTGCCGACGATGGTGATCGCACCCGCCGGGGTCATGCGGAAAACTTTCCGGTCATTCATTCCGATTCCGTAAAATGCACCGTCGGGAGCGAGAGTGAGTCCGACTTCGGTGAATGCCACGCTATTGGTGCTGAGGTCGGCGAGCGGCTCGTAAGCGCCCGAAACGCTGCACCGGAATGTCGTCCCGCTATCACCCGCCGATCCTCCACGTTTTGTGGTGCCGTAGAGTTTTCCGTCTGCGCCGAAGGCGAGAGTAGTGGCTGGGGCTTTTCCGAAGTTGGGGGCGATTAGTCCCGTGAGGTTCGAGCGTATCTGAAAGCCCACGCCTGGCTCATAGGAAAAGACGTAGCCGTCATTTGAAGTGCCACCAGTCAAACCGACTCCGTAGAAGATATTCCCGGAATTGCGAATGAGGCCAGCCGTGGATCCGACGACCCCATTGGCACCGGTGAGGCCGATGTGGACGACCGTGGCAAAGGCACCGGTCGTTGGATTGAGGCTCCAGATGGTCCCAATGGCACCCACTCCGCCGTACGCGGTGGTGCCATAGATCAGGCCATCTGCCCCGAGGGCGAGATCGCCGTAAGGATTTGCCCCGTAGCCGGTGAGCGCCGTTTCAGGCGGTGGCGTTGGACTCGTGTTGTTCACGAAGGTGACCACTGAGGTGAACGTGCCTGTCTTGCTGACTTTGAAAATCGTGCCCGATGTGGAGGTCTGCGGGTTGCCCACGCTGCTTCGTCCGAGGGAGGTCGCACCGTAGAGCGAACCGTCCGGTCCTTCCATCAGGCGGCCTCGCGGCGAGTTGCCGGGCGCGGCACCGCCGTTTCCGGTGAATTGCACGAGAGTTGTCACGATACCCGCCGGAGTCATTTTGAAAATACTCCCTGCATCGGTAGCCGTGCCGTCTCCGCCGGCGGTTCCGTAGTAATTTCCATCGCTCGCCAGGAGCAACCCCCCTCGGATATCTGTGGTCGTGCCGAGATTGGGGATCGTGGCGAAATTCTCCACCACGTCAGCGATGGAGACCGTGGGAAGCAGTGCGGCAACGAGGAGTGGAAAAAGGTGTGGATATGTCATGCGAAATTGGAGAAGAGGTTTGGCGCGGGCTCTGCTATTTGATGAGAGTTGCGAAGCCGCGCATCGTAGGCGTGCGGGCTTTCGCGTGCAAGGAAAAGTTATGGAAAATATAGATCATACTCTATTTTTCGGGGGTAAATTGCGTTTATCTGTGTCTGCGCCAGCAGCTTTGGTTCGGAAATTTTGGAACGCTGGAAAGCATAGAGAGGTATCAGCGAGTTTCAAATTTCTTCGCTAATGTGCGCCAGGGTCGTCTCCGCAGATTCATGGGATCGCATTTTTGATCTCGCGATTTGCGAATCGACATTTCGATGCGTTCGATTTTAGCCCGGCTCATTTCTTAGAAAGTTTAGTTTCCGCAAATGCACTTCATTTTTCTAAGCGGACGGCTTGGTGCAGGTCATCGACGCAACATGAAATCGATCAACTCAACCCTGATTGTTTCCCTCAGTTCATGGTTCCTGGTCACCTCGCTTCCGGCTCGTGCGGATGCGATCCAACTCAACGACGGCACCGTTCTGGACGGCCAGCTCGCGCCGCCTGCGGAGGTCGTCATCAAGACGGCGGACGGCGAGCGGAAAGTCGCGTTTGCGCTGTTGCCGGTGGATTTACAGAAAGTCTATTGGGCGAAGGCCCAAGAAGCGAAGAGCGATGTCCAGACGACGAAAACCATGCCGGTCGCTGACGAGGAAATCGCGAGTTTGGCCAATGAAGTGAATCTCGAAGCGTGGGCGCACGTCGCTTCCATCGGCTCTTTCCGCGACAAGGCGGAGAAACGCGGGACGGGCGGACTCGTCGTGACGAAGGCTTTTAACGCGATCGAAGAAAACTGGGCGTCGGTCTATTCGCCGAAGGATGCCGTGGGGCTCGCCGGCGATTGGGGCTCTTCACTCGCCAAGGCGAAGGCGATGCAGGCGCGGCCCGTCCAGTTTCTGCAAAAACGCTGGCTCGATTCTTTTGTAAAAGCAGCCGAGGCCATCGCGGAGCGCGAATCTGGCGAGTTCGCCATCCACGTTCGCGATCTGAAACGCGCCAATCTCGCCGGAGAACCGACGCGCAACTTTTTTACAGCAAAATGAAGATACCCGGGTTATCAGGGAGGAAATCTAAACTCCCACTTATCATGTTCGGCAAACAAAAGAAAAAAGCTCTCTGGGTCCAAACTGCACTCGAACGTTACGAACGCCCGTTGCTCCAGTATGCGATGAGCATCGTGAGCGACATCGACCGGGCGCGGGACATCGTACAGGAGACTTTTATGCGCTTGCACAATCAGGAGCAGGCCGCGATCGAGGGGCATCTTTCCCAGTGGCTCTTCACGGTTTGCCGGAATTGTTCTCTTAAATCGCTGAAGAAAGAGGATCGCTACATTTACGTCGAGGCG
>JANLQB010000307.1:0-4163 GCA_031367565.1 Verrucomicrobiota bacterium | reverse complement strand
CCCCGGCTCGAATCCGTGCGCGAGCGCGAACGCTTCGCCCGCAACGACTTCATTGTGGCTGCCGACTTCGGGCAAACGTCCGCGACGCAGATAAAGCTGGTTGAGTTGCTGCGGACGATCTTCCGGCAGCGAGAGGATCGTCCCATCCGCCGGCTCGGCGAGGCCGGGCAGATCGAGCGTGAGACTTCCCACGACGCGCGTCTCGGCAGCGGCGACACCGGGGATTTCCGCAAGCCGCGTTCGCAGCGAATTCGGCGCGCGTTTCAGGCTGCTGAAAACGTCGGCGAACCGGTTGCGCTCGTAGTACGCATCGCGCGTGCTTTCTAAAGAAAAGATCAGGCTGCGCGCCATGATCATCATCGCCAGCCCGCAAGCCATCACGATGCCCACGGCAAACATCTGCCCCTTCATGCGGCCCGCATCGCGGAGGAGCTTTAGGTTCAGCGGGCTCATTTTCGATCAAGCCTCGAAAAAGCGCGTGAACCGTTGCGCGCGCAGACCCTCTTTCAGCACAGCATCCTCAGCCCACAGCAGCGCATCAAGGTGGAGCGTGAGCGCCAGACAAGCCGTGTCGTCCGGGTCCACATTTCGGCAGAGCCGGTGTGCTTCAAACCAAGTGCCGATCGGGATCACGGCCTCCCGAACGAACACGATGGATTCCGTCAGCCGATGAAAGGCATCGGCCAAATCCTGTTCGCGGAGCCGGGTAGCCTGGAGGATGCGCTCCTTGTGCTCGAAAAGTTCTGCGATGAAAAAGAACGGCGCGAAGAACTCGTGGCTGCCCGGATGATCGAACTGATGACTCACGTTCGGACACGCCGCAACGAATGCGCGAAAAGCGACGTTTGCGTCGAGCACGACCCGGCTCACGCGCCGGGTTTTTCCTCTGGCAGGAAGCGTTTCTGATTTCTCGCCCACCATCCGGAGGTGAGGGACGCAGCGAACCGGTCGGCGTCTGCCGCAGTCATTTCGTTGCTGGCGGCGATTTCGGAAAGAGAGCGGGATGGACGTCCGGCAAGGATGGCATCCTGCGCGGCACTTTCTTCGCGCAGCCGCTGGACAAAGGTTTCCAGCCGGCGCTCGTTCACCACGTCGCGCGGAATGATGAGGTGGCATTCCTTTTCATCGGCTTCCAAGGAGATCATGGGCGGAAAGTAGCGTTTTCAGCGGACTCGGCAATGCGGGAGAATTGCCGCTGCGCACGTCGAAACCAGCACTCGGGACGAGCGCGCTCCCTGGAATCCGCCTCGCAGGCCCTTCGCAAAAAATGCGGGCGTTGATTATCCCCGCAGGCCGCGTGATCCTCGCGGCCATGAGATCACCAAAAACTTCGCAAAAAATGCGGGCGTTAAATATCCCCCCAGGCCGCGCGATCCTCGCGACCTGTAACTCATCGTGGCTCGTTCGCAGAACCACGATGATTCTGGCATTCGTCGCGGCGCTGTTATTCTCGAGCTTCCTCCAGTACGCGATAGCTGGTGACATTTATTGGACGCAAGTTGCGGGGCCTTCGGGAACGCATTCCATTCAGCGAGCCCACGCCGATGGTTCCGATGTCCAGACAGTGCTCACGGGCCTTCAACATCCCCGCGGAATGGCGGTCGATATTGCCAACGGCAGAATGTATTGGATGGAACCGGGTATTCTGAAAATCCGCAGCGCGAATTTGGACGGAAGCAACATCACCGACGTCGTCGCCACTGATGACAGTGCCGCAGGACTGGCACTGGATCCACACGGGCATAAGATCTACTGGGCCGATCAGAATGGTGTCGCGATCAACTCCGGTCAAAAAACCGCTCGAATTCGCCGCGCCAATCTGGATGGGTCAAACGTGGAAGATTTAGTTACCCAAAATCTCACCCAACCCGTGGGAATCGCGCTCGACCTCCTGCGCGGCAAAATTTATTGGACGAACCTAGAACGCAGCTTTGATGGATTGGGGGAGATTCAGCGGTGCAACCTTGATGGTTCAGGTGTTGAAAACGTAGCCACCGGAATCGATGAGGCGAATGGCCTCGCAATTGATGTTCTCCACGGGAAGCTCTACTGGACTGAACTTAGGACAAAAACGATTCAGCGCGCAAACCTCGACGGATCACAGATCGAAAACCTTGTCACCGGCTTGGGTGGGCCGACAACGGTCGGACTAAACGTTAGAGAGGGAAAGCTGTACTGGACTAGTGCTGGACCCGGCATCCCGGCGAACCTCGTCCAACGGGCAGACCTGGACGGAACGAATGTCGAAACCTTGGTGTCCGGCGGAGCCGCGAGCTTTTTTCCTTGGGGCATTGCCGTCGATGATGACCCCGATACGGACGGAGACGGAATCCCCGACCGGTTTGAAACCGGAACCGGCATCTACGTTTCGCCGCAAGACACGGGTACGGACCCGAACAAAACCGACACCGATGGCGACGGGCTCAGCGACGGGCAGGAGGTGATCATCCACCACACCAATCCCAACCTTCGCGATACGGACGGCGACGGTTTCGATGACGGTTTCGAGGTCGCAACCGGATTCAGCCCCACGTCTGCGGCGAGCACGCCCGACGCGTTATCGAACATCCGCACGGCGGCGGAGTACCGCTTCAACGCCGCGCTCGGAGTGAGCTACCGGATCGAGGCGTCCACCGATCTCGCGAACTGGCAGACGATCGAGACGAACATCATCGGTGCCGGCGGGGTCATCACGCGCTTCTATTCCATCGAAGGCCAGCCGCGTCGCTTCTTCCGCTCACGGCGGAACTGATCGCAATTGCCGCTTCCAGTCCGACTCCCGCACGAGATACCGCACGAGATACCGCATCCGATTCTCGAATCATCCGGTTTCGGCTGGTGCTCGTGTCGAAGCGCCGGGAGGGGTGCTTTTTCGTCAAACCGAATAGAGTCCGGCGTGAATCAACTTGGAACGCTCGGCAAGACGCTCGAAGGAATTGAGCCGCAGGAATTCGACTGTCGTGCGGCCTTTGGCGGTCAGGCCGACGAGGTGCTCGCCATCCAATTGAAAGTGCCCGGGCCAACGCTGCGTGCGCGGGTGGAAGAGCGGCGTTAGAAGTCCGGTGGCCGGATCGGATGAAGCGATGTCGCTCCGTTTGCGCAGATGCAGTCGAATCCTGGTGAATGTGCGTGTTCACGGGATTGCGAGCGGCACCATTTCGCAGGCCGGTGCTTCACGGCGAGTGGTTTTGCGGTGGTCGCGCTACCACTCCAGCTCCCGCACCGGTCGTCGCGTGTCGTTTCGCGTGATGTTTGCGATGCGTCCGTCGCGCAAATGGATCACACGATCCGCCATTTCGGCGATCACCGCGTTGTGCGTGATGACGACCGTGAGCGTGCCGAATTCGAGGTTCACATGCTCGATGGCTTCGAGAACGGTGACGCCGGTTTTTACATCGAGCGCACCGGTCGGCTCGTCGCAGAGCAACACCTCGGGCCGTTTCGCGATCGCTCGTGCGATGGCGACGCGCTGCTGCTGGCCGCCGGACATCTGCGACGGGAAATGGTCCATGCGGTCCTGCAATTCAACGAGCGCGAGGGCTTCCTCGGGCGTCATCGGGTCGCGCGCGATTTCGGTAATGAGGGCGACGTTTTCCCGGCCGGTGAGGCTCGGGATCAGGTTGTAGAATTGAAAGATAAAGCCGACGGAATCGCGACGGAATCGCGTGAGTTCATCCTCGTCGGCCTCGGTGAGGTCGCGTCCACGATAGGTGAGCGTGCCCGCGCTCGGCACGTCGAGTCCGCCGAGGATATTCAGCAGCGTGGATTTTCCCGAACCGGACGCGCCGAGGAGGACGATGAGTTCGCCGGGGTAAAGATCGAGGTCCACTCCGTCGAGCGCGCGGACCTCGACTTCGCCGGTGTGGTACACTTTCGCGAGTCCGCGTGCGACGAAGAGTGGCGCGCGAGCCGGGTCGCGCTTTTCGAGCGAGGGAGTTTCCGGTTGCGCGGGGATTTCGGAAATGGCGGGCGGCATTGCTGAAAAGGAACACGCGCAGCCGTCCGCGCCAAGCCGCTAGAGATTCTGATCTTCGGGCGGGAGGAAGACGCGGAAGCGGTTTTTGTCGATCGCTTTCATGTAGGCTTCGGTCGGGCTGACGATGCCTTGTTGCATCACCGCCCAGATCGCGTCGTCCATGAATTGCATGCCCTGGCCTTTGCCG
>JANLQB010000199.1:0-3653 GCA_031367565.1 Verrucomicrobiota bacterium | reverse complement strand
GACCTCGGCCACGTCTCGACGCCCGAACCTTTCCAGCGGCTCGTGAATCAAGGCCTGATCCTGGGTTCCGACGGACAGAAGATGAGCAAGAGTCGCGGCAACGTGGTGAACCCGGACGACGTGATCGTCGAATACGGCGCGGATGCGCTGCGCTGCTACGAGATGTTCATGGGGCCGCTGGAGGCGACGAAGCCGTGGTCGATGAGCGGCGTGGAAGGCGTGGCGCGTTTCCTCGCGCGCGTGTGGCGGCTCGTGATGGAGGAGAACCAGCTCGGCGAGTGGATCGTGAGTCCAGCCGTGCAAAAGGTGGAGCCGGACAAGGCGCTGCTGCGGGCGATCCATGCGACCGTGAAGAAGGTCGGTGAAGACATCGAGGAGTTGAGTTTCAACACCGCGATTTCGCAGATGATGATTTGCACGAATGCGCTCGTGAATCTGAACCCGCGTCCTGTTTCCGCGATCCGCACGCTGCTCGTCGTGCTCGCGCCTTTCGCGCCGCATCTTGCGGAAGAACTGTGGTCGCGGCTCGATGGCAAAGGGCTCATCGCATCGCAGACGTGGCCGACGTACGATCCTGCCCTGCTGGTGATGGATGAAGTGGAATATCCCGTGCAGGTGAATGGGAAGCTGCGGGACAAGATTACCGTTTCAAAAGACGCCCCGCCGGCCGATGTCGAAGCTGCGGTGCTCGCTCTTCCGAAAGTGGCCGAGCACACCGCTGGGAAGACGATCCGCAAGGTGATCGTGGTGCCGGGGCGGCTGGTGAACATCGTGGCGAATTAGACGCGCGTTTGCGGGAACTCCGGGGAGCGCACGCGTCTCGCGTGCTGGTTTCGGCGTCCCGCCGAAACGAATTTTCCTGCGCTACACGTAAACCAACGCCCGCGCATCCGCGTTGATGAAGCCGTGCTTCCCGAGCAGTTCGCGGAACTTCGCGATCCCCGCTTTTTCCCGCTCGCCGAGGTCGAAGCGGATGTGATGCGTGAGATACTGGCGGCGAAAATCCGCGTCGCGAAATGTCTCGGTGCGGACGATTTCGTCGATGCGCGCCACACCCGCACGGCCTAGCGTGCGCAGCTCGCCTGCCACCGCGTGCGCGCTTGGCAAATTGTCGCGGATCAGCCATGGCGCATAGACAAATGGCAGGCCGGTGCAGCGTTTCCACTCTTCCCCGAGATCGAGAAAATGATGCGTCGCGCCGTGCGAAAGGCGGAAGTCAATCGCTTGATTTCCGATGAGCAGCTCGGCATCGGCTTCGCCGTGAAACGTGGCGGCATCCACGCATTGCGGGTGCAGGCCGTGGTGCTCCGCGAGCAGCACTTGCAGCAGATGCACGGAGGTGAGCGACGCGGGATCGAGGGCGATGGTGCGCACTTTTTCCAGCGGACCGCGATGCGCGAGGAAGACGCTGAAGACCGGGCCGTCGCTCGCGATGGCGACGCCGTCGGCGATGAGATAGCGCGGGTCACGCAGTGCTTCGAAAATCGGGACGAGCGCGACATCGAGTTTGCCGAGCGACAGGTCGCGCGCGAGGGCGGAGGGATGATCGAAGACGACCGGGCCGTCGTAGCCGTGGATGAGCGGCTTCGCGTTGAGATACTGCACGCAGCCGATCCGCAGCTTCGCGAGCGCGGGCCAGGGCCGGTTCACGCGCACGCGAGTTCGGCGGCGGGAGCCGCTTCCGGCTCGCGCCAGGTCGAGGGGATGCGGCGATAATGCGTGTCGCGCTGCATCGGTTCGCGGCCCGCTTCGCGGATCGCTTTTTCCAGCGAATTCATCGTCTGGTAAGTCGGCGTTTTCGCACCGGCCATGTGGAAGATTTTTTCTTCCATGATCGTGCCGTGCAAATCGTCCACGCCGTAGTTCAGCGCGAGCGAGGCGAGTGGCAGGCCAAGGCTGACCCAGTAGGCGGTGAGGTGATCGAAGTTGTCCAAATAGATGCGAGAGACGGCGAGATTCTTGAGTTCCTCAAAGGCGGTCGCGTGCCGGATGTGCTTCAACTCGGGCCGGGCGTTTTCGGCTTCAAAAGCGAACGGCACGAAGCCGGTGAAGCCGTGCGTTTTGTCCTGCAACTCGCGCAGGATGCGGAGGTGATCGACGCGCTGCGCATACGTTTCGATGTGGCCGAAGAGCATCGTCGCCGTGCTGGGCATCCCCATCTCGTGCCACGTTTGATGCACCTCGATCCACTCATCGGAGTTTTCTTTTCCACGGCAAATCTGGTCGCGCACGCCTTGATCGAAAATCTCCGCGCCGCCGCCGGTGATCGCGCCCAGCCCCGTCTCGCGCAGAAGCTCCAGCGTTTCGCGAATCGTCTTCTTAAAAACGCGCTCGGCGAGATGCCGAATCTCGACCGCCGTAAAAGCCTTGATGAACAGCGCGTCGTCCAACACCCGGAGCCGCGCGATGAGTTCGAGATACCAGTCGCCTTTCAGCGTCGGATGCAGACCGCCGACCATGTGAATTTCGGTAATCCCGAGCGCCAGCGTCGCGCGCACTTTTTCCACGATCTCATCCACCGACATCTCGAACGCGTGCGCATCCCGCTTCCGCGCGCCGAACGCGCAGAACTGGCAGGAGAGCAGGCAGACATTCGAGTAGTTGATGTATTGATTGTGAATGTAAGTCGCGATGTTCCCGTTTTTCCGCTCGCGCACCGCATTCGCCATGGAGCCCAGCGCGTTCAGATCGTTCGACCGATACAGCCGCTCACACTCGTCATCGTTGATCCGTTCGCCGGCGGTGACTTTTTCAAAAATGGACCGGAGTTCCGACGGGATGAGCTTGGCTGTGACGGGCATTTCGCGCTTCGTAAGAGTTTCCACACCAATAAGAACGCGCCCCGGCATTTGCAAGATGCCTTTCCCGCCGGGCCGGGCGATGCCATAAGAGCGCGCATCTGATGAGCGACGAATCCAATTTCCCAGCCGACTCCGCGCCCGATTCAGCGGCGCAGGATCTCCGCTGGATGGAGCGCATCAAAACGGGCGACGAGGTCGCATTTCGCGAGCTGATCGAGGCGCACCAGCGCCGCATCATCGGCACGATCGCAAAGATGATCAGCGACGAAAGCGAGGCCGAAGACATCGCGCAGCAGGTCTTCATCCGCGTGTGGAAAAGTGCGGCGCGTTACGAACCGACGGCAAAGTTCACGACGTGGCTTTTCAAAATCACGCGCAACCTCGTCTTCAACGAACTCCGCCGCCGGAAGCGCCACCCGGCGCAATTGCTCGACGCGCTGAACAGCGATGACCGCCCGATGCAGGCACCAGACCTCGGCGTGAAAGCGCCCGACACCGCACTGCTCGATGAGGAGATGCAGGGCGCGATCCAGCAGGCCATCGACGAACTGCCGGAGACGCAGCGCATGGCGGTGATCCTGCGGCGGTATGACGATATTCCGTACGAGGAAATCGGGGAGATTCTCGACCTGTCGGTGCCGGCGGTGAAGAGCGTGCTCTTTCGCGCGCGGACGGAGCTGCGGGAAAAGCTGAAGCGGTATCTGGACGCGTGATTTTAGTGGGTATCGAAAAATCGACTCCCCTGAAAATAGCCCAGCACTTTAGTGCTGGGTTCCGATGAGAATAAGGAATCAGTCCCGCAGGGACAGCAGAACGATTCTTCCGTCCCTGCGGGACTGGTTTCGCTCTTGC
>JANLQB010000174.1:0-3927 GCA_031367565.1 Verrucomicrobiota bacterium | reverse complement strand
CTGATCACGGCGTATGGCGGCGCGGACCTTTACTGCACGGAATATTTTCGCGTTCACAAGGACTCGCATTTGGACAAATGGATCCTGCGATCCATCACTGAAAATCCGACGGGCCGGCCGATCGTCGCGCAGATGATCGGGAACGATGTGCCGTCGCTCGTGCGGACGGCGCGCGAGCTTCAGCAGTATCCGATCGCGGCGGTGGATCTGAATCTCGGCTGCCCGGCACCCATTGTTTACCGCAAATGCGCGGGCGGCGGATTGCTGCGCGAGTTTGGGCGATTGCACTCGATCCTCGGCGCGCTGCGCGACGCGGTGAGTATGAAATTCACGATCAAGACGCGGATCGGCTTTGATTCGTGGGACGACTTCGAGGAGTTACTGGCGATCTTTGCGAAATATTCGGTCGATCTTGTCACCGTCCACGGGCGCACGGTCGCGGAGCGTTATCGGAGCGCGGTCCACTACGATGTGATCGCGAAAGCGGTCGCCGCGCTGTCGTGTCCGGTCATCGCGAACGGAAATGTTTTTTCGCCGGGAAAAGCGGCGGACGTCCTAGCGCAGACGAACGCGCGCGGGCTCATGATCGGGCGCGCGGCGATTCGCAATCCGTGGATTTTTCAGCAAATCCGACAGCATCGCGCGGGGCTGCCGATCCATTTCCCGAGCGGGCGCGAGGTGCTGGAATATGTGCGTGCGCTTTACGCCGCGACGTATCTGTCGCACGTGACGGAGCTGCAACAGGTGCAAAACATGAAAAAGTATCTCGGCTTCATCGGGCTCGGCGTGGAGCCGACGGGGCGCTTCCTGCATGAAGTGCGGCGCGCGATGAGCGAGGCGGAGATGTTCGCAATTTTCGATGATCATCTTTCGCACGACGAGGCGATGCCGCTGGAACCGTTCGCGCTCACATTTGAAAAACCCGGGGATGTGCTCGCGGGCGAGCACGCGTAGTCTCGCGGAAATGAGCCGCGACTTTGCCGAACTGGACTACCGAAAAACCCCGCTCGGTGAACTGACGCTGCGCCGCCGCCGCGTGCATGCGCTGGGCGGTGTGGATGTTTTCGAGGTGAAACTCGGGGACGCGTTTTTGATGTCGAGTTTGTTTCACGAAGTGGAAGTGGCGCTCGCAAAGCTCGGCCTCGCCGCGCTCGATGCAGGCGCGTGGGATGTGGTCGTGGGCGGGCTGGGGCTCGGCTACACGGCGCGCGCGGCGCTGGAACACGCATCGGTGAAATCGCTCCTCGTGGTGGACGCGCTCGACGCGGTGATCGAGTGGCACGAGCGCGGGATCGTGCCGCTAGGCGCGGAACTCACGGCGGATGCGCGCTGCCGATTTGTTCACGGAGATTTCTTTGCGCTGGCGGCTTCGGAGGCGGGCTTCGATTCCGGGCGAAAATTTCACGCGGTCCTTTTGGACATCGATCATTCGCCGCGAAACCTCCTTGCCCCGCAAAACGCGGCCTTCTACGAACCCGCCGGTCTGAGCGCGCTCGCGGCGCATTTGCACGACGGCGGCGTCTTTGCGCTTTGGTCCGACGATGCGCCGGATGACGCTTTTCTCCGCGCTCTCGCATCCGTCTTCGCGACCGCCACGGCGCAAGTCGTCACCTTTCCGAATCCCCTCCTCGATCGCGAATCCGCGAGCACGGTTTACGTCGCCCGCAAAGCCGGCTAGCGCCGCCTATTTCCCAACCGCCGACGCGGACCCGGCCGTGTTGAGATTCCGCTGGATGTCGTATTTTTTAACGATGGCGGCGGCTGCGGGATTCGTCTTGGCGAGTTCGAGAAGATCATTCGCCAGAACTTCGAGGCGGCTCTTAATTTCGGTGGCCTGGGCGACTTGAGGCTCGCGGTGCTTGATCGCTTCAGCGAGTTGTATCTTGTTCGATTTGAAAGTGCTGTGCTGCGCTTGGAGAGCGGCAATTTGCCAGATGAGGGAGAAGAGCACGCCGACGGACAGCAGGATGAATGGGACGAGGAGCGGCGACGTGCGCGAGCGTGGAGAATTAGTGTCATCCATAGATTATTTTTCAGTTCCGGGGTTTGCGCCGTGTTTGGAGAGGAGGGCTTTGAAGGTGACGTCATCGGGGTTTTTGGCGAGGTCGGCAAAAAGATTCGGGATGACCTGCTGGCGGATCGCGATGGCGGCGTTGATCTGTTCGCTCTGGCCTTCGAACTGGGCTTGAAGCGTGCGGAGTTCGCCTTGGAGACTGCGGGCGGAGCTGCCCAGAATTAGAAGCGCAAGGCCGAGGATGGCGCAGAGGGCGGCGAGGCCGGTGGCGATGTATTGGAGGTGAATCGGTTTCATAGGGTGCGGAAATTACGCGGTTTTCAGCGGGGCACAGGTGGCGCGTTCGACCACATGGACGGGAAGAACGGTTTTCTGCGGATCTTCAAGGCCGCAACCGCGAGTGAGATTTTCCAAAAGCTGGACGCCGCGTGCCGCCATTTCTTCGACGGGAAGATGGATGGTCGTGAGGGCCGGGGTGAGGAGGGTAGCCAAAGGGTCATCGCCACAGGCAAGAAGGCTCAGCGAGTCCGGGATCTTCCTGCCAATGGTATCGGCATGGGCAAGGATGCCGGCGGCGGCGCTGTCGCTGAGGCAAAAGATCGCTGTGGCGTCGGTCTTGAGACCGAGGAGTGCGGTGAGCGCGGCGGCTCCGGCGGCGGCGGTGAGTTCGCCGTAGAGGATGTTGTGCGGCTCGACGGTCAGGCCAAGTTTTTCACACGCGATGCAGATGCCTCGATTGAGTTCATTGATCGCGACATCAGCGGAACCAAACGGGCCGGAGACGATGGCGAGGCGCTTGTGGCCGAGTTGGTGAAGGTGCTCGATAGCGAGCTGGGAGGCGGCGGTGAGATCGAACGCGATGCTGTGGACGCCCGGCAGCGCCACATTGTGGCCGAGGGCGACGACTGCGTGGCCGCGCTTGGTGACGGTCTGGATGAGCGAGGCGTTGGGGGGCCCGATGAAGATGAATTTTGAGACCGTGCCGGTGGCGACGGGATGTGGGAGGCGGTCCGGCGCGGCGCTGTAATCGAGCGTTTCGTCGTAAAACCCGATCGCGATGCTGCCGAGCGTCTCGGGCACGGCGGCGAGCGCCGCAGCCGCGATGCGGGAGACAAAAGGATGCGCAAGGCCGCCGGCATATTTCGTGGAAACGAGGAGCGCGAATTCCCCCAGCTCGGGATACATGCGGACGACGGCCCGTAGGTCGTTCGGCAGGTAACCCATCTCGCGGCAGACTTTAAAAACGCGTTCGCGCGTCTTTTCACTGACGCGGATGCCGTAGTCGCGGTCGTTCAAAAGCGACGAAATGGCACCTTGCGAGACGCCCGCAGCCTTGGCGATTTGCGCCATGGTGATCGTCTTTTGTAAGTCGCCCAGTTTCATCGGCTGACGGCTCCCGCAGGCGGAAGCGTCCCCATCCGCGGGCGGGCCTCCGGCTTGGGGTAAATTCATACGGGCAGAGTTCATCGCCGGGAGAGATTCGACAAGGCGAAAACCGGTTAGGATAAAGATTTCCGATGCTCGGCTCGTCCTCTACCGCTTCCGCTTAATCTTCTCTCATCACAATTCAGAGGAAGTGGAAGACTGCCGCAGTTTCTACCGTCCCCAGCTTAGAGACCGTTCAAAATGTCGTTTCGCCTGGACCGTCTTTCAGGCGTTGCGTTCATTGCATTGCGACGTAAACCGTCCAAGCCAACGATAGAGCACAATCAGTAGAGCGACTTCCAGTATGCCTTCGGCAATAGATGCGTAAAACTCCCACCCAAATCCCATTCGAGGTGTCGTTTGGAGTGTCCGGGCTGTCTCGTAGAGGTTGACGGAACCGAGATAAAGAATCACCAAGAGCACCGGAGTTTGGAGAACGGTCTTCAAAGTTTTCATAAGAATGATGCGCGTAACGACGCCTAACCCTC
>JANLQB010000161.1:0-4322 GCA_031367565.1 Verrucomicrobiota bacterium | reverse complement strand
GTCGCTTTCGTCCGGTGGAAAAAAATCGCGCTCGCCGCGCTCACCGTTTCCATCGCGCAACAATTCCTCCTCACCGCGACCGACGCGCAAAATTCCCTCGCCGTCGGAGGCCACGCGCGTCTCGACGATCACTGGCGCGACAGCCACGCGTTCTCCGACGATTTCTTCTGCAACATCGTCACCGAATACGCGCTGCCTTATTTCATTCAGGGTAGGCCTGAGAAACTCCTCCGCCAACTATTGGAGGCGAAAATCGGTCTCGAAGCGGACAAACTCCAAGGCAGTCTGACGCTCAAGCAAGACATCGACTCCAAAGAGGCCGAATGGCAGGCCTCCATCGATCGCTGGGAACAAACGCCCTTCCTGCTCGCCGCAATTCCCGGCCCGGTCTCGATCAATCCCCTCGGCGTTTACGATGGTCTGCTCGGTTTCGGCACGTTCCCCGTCGGCACGCCGCAAGCCGCGTGGGCCTCGTGCAATGCCGGCGAATTCCTCTGGCCCCAGTCGCGCTTCAGCGTGCTTCCGATTCTCTTGCTCAGCGGCGCGCTCGCATTTTTCGCCATGAAGCGGGCGCGGGAAAACTGACGGCGCTCACCGCGCGTTTGTCGCAGCGAATTCACCTAAACGCCGCCGCTCCGACACGACCGCAGTTCATGGTGTCCGCATGGCGAACTATCGCACCTTTCATTGCCGTCACTGCCAGCAGAAACAGTCGTTCCGCAAGCCGCGCGTACACCACGCCGAAAGCCTCGCGCTCTCGATTCTCACCGCCGGCATTTATCTCATCTTATGGGCGATCGCCTGCTACCGCCGCCTGCGCAGCCCGTGGCGCTGCCGCGTCTGCCGCCGCTCGTATCGGCCGGTGGGAAATGAAGCAGCGCAGGAGACATCGCGCGGCGAAACCGTCGCGGTGAGTTGATGGCGGTCTCGCCTTGGCTTGGTCGCGAGGCGATGCAGGCGGAGTTGAGAAATTTACGCGCCTTCTGAGAAATGCGCATCGCGCAGCGCCGGAAAATCGCGTCTCCATGCTTCCACCGTCGAAAGGTCGATCGACGCCCGCAGGATGCGCTCCTGCTCGCCGGCATCCGCGATGATCACGCCATGCGGATCGACCACCGCGCTCCGGCCCGCATAGGAAAACTGCGGTTCATTCCCCACGCGATTCACCCCGATCACGTAAGCCTGATTTTCAATCGCCCGCGCTTGCAGCAGCGTGAGCCAGTGCTGCTGCCGCTTCGCCGGCCAAAGCGCGATCACGACGAAAAGATTCGCGCCGCGTTTTGCCGCCGCGCGGAAGATTTCCGGGAAACGCAGATCGTAGCAAACGAACGGCGCCGCCACGAAACCGGCGAGGTCAAACGTGACGACATCAAGCCCCGCTTCGTGTCCCTCAATTCACCGCCGAGGCTGAAGGGATGGATTTTCGTGTAGCGCGCGAGCCGTTCGCCGTCCGGCGCAAAGGTGATCGAATCATTCCGCCCGCGACCATTTTCCGCCGGGCTCACGACGCCGCCCGTGACGAACGACTGATGCTCGCGCGCCAACTCCGCGAGAAACATTTCATCCTCACACGCGTCCGTCTGTCGCGTCGCGGCCAGGTTCATCGAAAAGCCGCTCGCAAACATTTCCGGCAGCACGATCAGCGATCCCGGCCCAGGCGGCGCTGCGGCGAGCAGTGCGCCGACGCGAGCGAAGTTCGCGGCTTTATTTTCCCAGACGATGTCGAGTTGGATGGCGGCGATGTTCATCTCCGTGAGATTGACGGTTGCGATAGCGCGAGATCAAAGCCATTCGGTTTGCGCGCAACTGAGCGTTTGGTCTAAGCGCGTGATTCCATTCCGTATTGTAAAGTTGCCGCCACTGCATGACCCGCTTCCTCTCCATTTTCATTTTCCTCCTCGCGCTTTTGCCTTCGGGTCGCGCGGCGGAAAAGCTGCGCTTCAATCGCGACATCCGCCCGATCCTCTCGGACAAATGTTTTTACTGTCACGGCCCGGATCCAAAGAAGCGCGACTCCGGGATGCGGCTCGATGTGCGCGCGGATGCGCTAAAGAAGCGCGATGGCATCCACGCCATCGTGCCGGGCCAGCCAGACGAGAGCGAATTGCTCGTTCGCGTCGCGAGCACGGACATCGACGAAGTCATGCCGCCGCCGAAATCGAAACTCGGCACGCTCACTCCGGCGGAAATCGCGACGCTGAAACAATGGATCGCCGAGGGCGCGGAGTACGAGGCGCATTGGGCGTTCATTTCGCTCAAACCTTCGGACGCGCTGGGCTTCGATGGCTTCGTGGAAAAGGGTCTTGCCGAGCGTGGGCTTGCGCCGCAACCGGAGGCGGATCGCAACACGCTGATTCGACGCGTGAGCTTCGACATCACGGGTTTGCCGCCGACACCGGCGGAGGTGGACGCGTTTTTGAAAGACGACGCGCCGGGTGCGTTTGAGCGCGTCGTCGATCGGCTGCTCGCCTCGCCGCGTTACGGCGAGCGGATGGCGGTCGATTGGCTCGATATTTCGCGCTATGCCGACAGCTACGGCTTTCAGGTCGATCGCGAACGCGACGTGTGGCAGTGGCGCGATTGGGTGATCGGCGCGTTCAACAAAAACCTGCCGTTCGACCAATTCATCACCTGGCAACTCGCGGGCGATTTGCTGCCGAAGCCGACCGATGAGCAGGTGCTCGCGACCGCTTTCAACCGGCTGCACCAGCAGGAAACCGAAGGCGGCAGCGTGGAGGAGGAATACCGTGTCGAGTACGTCGCGGATCGCGTGCAGACATTTTCGACGGCGTTCCTCGGGCTCACGTTCGAGTGCGCGCGTTGTCACGATCACAAGTTCGATCCGATCACCCAGAAGGACTACTATCAGTTCTTCTCGATGTTCCAAAATATCGACGAGGCTGGCCTGTATTCCTACTTCACGAGTTCGATCCCGACTCCCGCGCTGACCCTTGCCGATGCGTCGGCGAAAACGCGTCTTGCCGAGTTGGAGCGCGCGGCTGCCGATGAGGAGAAAAAGCTCGCCGCTTTGCGCGAAGCGAAGAAAGAAGCATTCGTCACCTGGCTCCCATCTCGTCCCATGACGGTGACGCCCGCTGGCGAAATCGCGGGCTTCGGCTTCGAGTCGGTGGAAGGCGGGAAGCTTGCGAACTGGATCGATGAAACTAAGCCCGCGTCGTTGCACGGCGAGAACAAGGTGGCGCCCGGTCGCGTCGGGAATGCGGTGCAATTTACCGGCGACGATTCCGTGGCGCTGTCGGTCGGGAATTTCAAACGGAGCGAGCCGTTTAGCGTCTCGCTATGGCTTAAGACACCCGACGCGAAAGATCGCGCGGTGGTCTTCCACCGGTCGCAGGCTTGGACGGATGCAGGGAGTCGCGGCTACGAGTTGCTGATCGAGGACGGAAAATTGAAATGGTCGCTGATCCATTTCTGGCCGGGTAACGCGATCTCGATTCGCGCGAAAACCAACGTGCCTTTGAACGAATGGACGCACGTCGTGGTGAGCAACGATGGCGGCAGTCGCGCGGCGGGCTTGAAGCTTTACGTGAACGGCGAACTCGCGCCGGTCGAGGTCGTGAAAGACCAACTGACGAAGGACATCACGGGCGGCGGCGGGGACAATATCTCGCTGGGTGAACGGATGCGGGATCGGGGTTTCAAAGGCGGCGCGATTGATGAGTTTCGCGTCTTCAATCGTGAGCTGACGGCGCTCGAAGCATTGGCGACGCAGGACGAACCTGCGGCGAACGCGCTTTTGGCGAAAGGCGAAGGCGAACGGGTAAGCGACTATTTTCTCGCGACGGCAGATGCGGATTTCGCGAAGCAGCTCGACGCGCGGCAAGTCTCCCGCGCCGCCGCGATGAAGGTGGCGGATGATATGGCGGAGATCATGGTGATGCGCGAACTGCCGCAGCCGAAAAAAGCGTTCACGCTTTTCCGCGGGCAATACGATCAGCGACGCGATGAGGTGGGCGCGGGGACACCAGCTTCGCTTTCGCCGTTTCCAAAAGACGCGCCGAAAAACCGGCTCGGACTCGCGCGGTGGCTGACCGCGCCGGAGCATCCGCTTACGTCGCGCGTGCTCGTGAATCGTTTCTGGCAAAGCATCTTCGGGCGCGGGCTGGTGAAGACTTCGGAGGATTTCGGGAGTCAGGGCACGCGGCCCGTTTACCCCGAAGTGCTGGACTGGCTCGCGGTGCGTTTTATCCAGAGCGGCTGGGATACGAAGGCGCTGATCAAGTCGATGGTTACGAGCAAAACCTACCGGCAGCGCAGCCTCGCCGATGCGAAAACGATGGCCGACGATCCCGACAACGAAC
>JANLQB010000915.1:0-9358 GCA_031367565.1 Verrucomicrobiota bacterium | reverse complement strand
AGATGGAAAAAGTCGCCTCGATCGCCCGGTTGGCCCATCGCGATCTGCGTA
The DNA here is from genome assembly GCA_031367565.1 of Verrucomicrobiota bacterium. Lineage (GTDB taxonomy): Bacteria > Verrucomicrobiota > Verrucomicrobiia > Chthoniobacterales > Chthoniobacteraceae > JANLQB01. Next base: position 9,307 of record JANLQB010000915.1, on the reverse strand, counting down.
TCGCGGCCCCATTGATCGCGGATGAAATCGTCCTTTTTCTCCCCAGCCCAGTGCCACGAGGAAATCTGATCGCAGCGCAGATCGAACTTGTCGCAAACCGGCGTGCCCTCCGCGCCGAACATTGGATACTCAAGTTGCGGCGTACCGTAATCGCGGCGGAAAAACAAACGCAGCGAGTGTTTAGGGTTGCTCGTATCGCGGCTCGCTCCGCCGCGGATTCGGATGCCGCCATTTACCTGAAAACCGGGCGTGCCGTCCGATTCGATCAGCTCGATCGAAGTAGCGCGCTCCCACTCTTTGCCGTGCTCCTGTGGGTGATTGTAGATGCCGCGCTCTTCGTCGAAGAGACCGTCCAGCGGCATTACGATCGAAATCGACGGAAGTAACTTGAGCGTGCGCTGCAATTGCTCGCGATAAGGCGACGTGCCGGTAATGCGCGGGTCCATACCGTAATCGGTCTTCTGGCCGGTCCAGCGGAGCGGCCAGCGTGGCGGTGCCTTCCCATCCGCCGCCTGCGTGGCGACATCGGCAGGAAAAATATAGGTGCGGGTGACGACGGGCGACGCTTTCATCAAATCGCTGTAGGCGACTGCGCGGACGACGGTTGTCTTTCGGATCGGAATCGGTGCGGTATAGGTGGCGCCTGCGGTTTCAGTCGGTTCGCTGCCGTCGATCGTGAAGCGCACGTGTCCACCGTTTGTGGTCGTGGTGAGGGTGAGGGCGAAGGCACGCGATTTTAAGCCATGTGCTTCTGAGAAAGACGGTGCCGCCGCGATGGCAAGAGTCGTTGCATCGTTGGCCGCGCCTGGAGTTGGATTGCCGAGGAAATGCCCTGCTTCGTCGAATGACACATCGGGCATCTGCACGGGATACGGGTCGAATTTAAAAGCAACCGCGCCGCTCGGCCCGGTGAGCGCCAGATACTCGCCGTTTCCTGAAAGGGAGAAATTCGCGTGCAAACGCGCTCCCGGCACCGCGCGATTTTTGCCATCGGCAAAGACGAGGAGAAAGCCATTAGGAGGCAGCGTAACGGAAGGGAGTGCCCATTTTTCCGGCTCGTCCGCCTTGTCGGTGAGATGCCAGCCTGCCAGATCTACCGCCGAAGCGCTGGTATTGTGCAGCTCGAGCCAGTCGGAGTAATCCCCATCTTCGTCGGAAATGACATACTGCCCCGCAGCCATGAACTCAGAGATGACAACCGGCGTGGCGGCCTCGCAAAAACTAACCGCAATCCACTCAACAAAAACGAGAAGAGCCAAGAGGAACAGAAAGAGCTTTTTCCGGAAAACCAAGGGCGGATATTGAAGCATGCGGCGGAAAATGAACTCGCCGACTTCAAAAGCAATAAAAGAATTTTCGTGTCGAATTTTCGACCGAATTGTCGCTCGTGAGTGACGTTTCCAATGCCGTTTTCCGGTTAAATGGGCCCGGATTTTTCGATGAATGTAAGACAAACACCGACATCAAAAAGCGACTCAAAGATCCATTTTAACAGTTGCAGCGTCTCTCTGCGCATCCTAATCTTTCGAATATTCCTCATTCAGATTCGCCGATAGAAAGAGATTTAGTTCTTGTTCACACCATAAAAAATCAGATTCTTCTCCGAGAAACTTTACCCAGTAAGGATATATCAATCACATGAACAGAAAATCACCCAAATCAGTTCAGATTCTTGCCCTCGCAGGCAGTCTTTCAGCATTGTGCGTAGCGACAAGTTTCGGTGCTTTTAATAACCTTCCGAGTCCAACTAACGAGACGCCGGGTGTCGTTCTTGATCCGAATACCCTTGGGTTGACCGGCACTGTTTTGGCCGTCAATGACAGCAATTTTGTGGATAACGCGTTCCCGACTTCATTTGCTCAGGGGACTCTTCGTTCATTTGTCGTGGACCGCGATGCGGGTCCTGGTGTAGCGCTCGATTTTTACTTTCAACTTATCAACACCACCGGTGGAGCGGTCGATGTCGATAAGGAGTTTTACCGACTGAAGACGACTGGGGGATTCGACCCGAATTTGGTCGTTTCTGTTGCACAGACGACGAGTTTGGGCGGACTGATCGCTGGTATTGGATCCGGGTTTGTTGCCGGAAGTTATACGGTAACTGGCTTGAAACCCGCCGCTACGGCTGATCGTGATGTTGGGACGGTTGGTAGTGTGGGGTTTGATTTTCCTATTCAACCTCCGATCCCATTCACTGGTGACGTCCGTAACATCGGCGTCGGCGAGGCGAGCTCCTTTCTCGTAGTACGGACCAGTTCTGCGGGTTATGGACTTGTCGAAACGGCGGTCAGCGGGGCCGCGACGGCTTTCCCGACTGCGTTTGCGGCAATCCCTGAACCAAGTTCGGTCCTCTTTGGAATTGCGCTGATCGGGACCGCGATGACACGTCGCCGGAAGCGGTTGGCGACAAATTGATCGGCTAAATTTATCCCCCCGAAAAGCCCGCCTCGGCATTTAGCTGAGGCGGGCTTTTCTATTCAAAATGAGAGTAGCTGGAAATCATGTTGGTGGTTGCGGTTGCAAAGGTGAAATCTTCTGACAAACAGCATTGATCATGTCCTCGTTCATTCAATGGCTCACTTCATCGCAAGACTTCTTCACCCAACGTGGGTGGATGGGCGTGCTCTTGTTCGCGGGGGCCATCGTGGTAGTGCAAATGTTCATCGCTCCCATGTCACCCGTTGCTCTCGCGGCCGGATTTGGCTTTGGCTTCGGACGAGGATGGATTGCGATCACCGTCGGAACGGCGTTGGGAGCGGCCGTAAATTTCCTTATCTCCCGATACGCGGCCCGCGGTCCGGTTGCGAGGCGTCTGGAAAAAAATGAAAAATTCCGCCTGATCGACGCGGCAATAGGAAGAGAGGGGTGGAAGATCGTATTTCTCCTCCGATTCGTGCCGATGCCGTTCGGGCTGGCGAATTACGCCTATGGCCTAACCTCCATCCCTTTCTGGTCGTATCTCCTCGCCTCCGTTGTCGCCATCGTTCCCGCGAACACATTTCTCGTCTATCTCGGGCACACCGCCCACGCGGGCCTCGCGGTAGCATCCGGCACGGAACGGCCCCGGCACCCAGGCGAGTATGTGCTGCTGACGATTGGAGTCGTTGCCGCGTTCATCGCTTTGCGACACATCACGAAGGTTGCCCGGACAGCGGTGGCTCAGGTCCAGCAGTAGCCGAGAACGGACGGGGCATTGCGCCCTATTTTTTCAACCAGAGAAAGAGCGGCGTTTCGCTGGCGGTCATTTCCGCGCGACCGTTGATCACCGTGAGCTCGCCCTCGGCATTGCCGGCGAACAGAGGCGTGCGCTCGACCTTCACGATGTCAGCTCTCTCAAGAGGCAGTGTCAGTTCTGCGGCGGGCGCGGCGGGCTTCCACACGACCCAGATGCGTTCCTTCGCCTCCGAGGTGAACTCATACACGAAGCCCCCTTCGGTCTCCCGGATCGCACGGGTGAAGCGATAGTCCCCGAGCGTTTTTTGAAGGTGGGCGACGGCGTAAAAGGCGGGTTTTGGGACGAAATTCCGCGTGAGTCCGGAGGAACCGTGGAGATGCGGCGTGTCGTCGTCGTTGAAAAAATAGAGGTAAGCGCGATCAAGCCCACTCGCGGCGAGCACCATGAACCCGCGCACAGTCCAGAGCGCCTGCTGTGTTTCGGTCGAGCCCTTCCATTTTACGAAATCACCCGTGGTGAGATTCGGCTTCGTCGTGGCATCCCAGCCGAATTCGGTGAGCCATACTTCCTTGTCTGGCGCATGTTCCGCGCGCCATTTCAGGACATGGTGGATGTCCGTGAGAAAGTCGATTTTTGGATCTTCCGCGTAGCTGCGTTCCCAAGTCGGCCAGCCGGTGATTTCCGCGTAGTTGTGAATGTTGACGATGTCGTAATGCGACTCCAATCCGGCGACGCAATCGACGCTTTTTGAGTAGCTGCCGCTCTTGCCGAGATTCGCGGCGCAGGTGGCGATGCGCATCTTCGGGTCGCCCGCGCGAATACCCCGCGCCATCGCCTCAAAGAGCGTGCGGTAAGTCGCGTCGTCGTATTTGCCCGGCTCGTTGCCGATCTCCGCCGCTTCGACCAGCGGGCCGAGCGCGCTGGCGAAAGCTTTGCCGTAGTTAAACGCATCACGCGGCAAATCCTTCCAATCGTCAGGCGCGATGTCATCAAACATCAGGCTCGCCTCTGCGCGATAGCCGGCTTTTGCCCACGAGCCATAGACTTGATTCCAATCCACGCCATTGCGTGCAGAAGGAAATTTGGTCGCGTAGCTCGTGTCGTCACCCAAGTCCCATTTCAAGGGATGATAGTCGCGCACCAGCCGCGTCACCGGCGAATACAGCTCCGGCTTGAACTGCACCGTGTGCCCGCAAAGCCCCATGAAATCACGCATCAGCGGTCGCGGCTTTTCCGCTGCATGAAGAAATGGCCCCGCGCAAAGCAGCACCGAAGCGACTTTGAAAAAGGTCGCGCTCATCAAACTACGACTTCAGCGTTCCCCAGCGCCGGTGGAGAAAGCGCTCCCATGGCGAAAACAGGATTTTGTCCGCGAGCAGGCCGATGACGACGATGATGAGCATGACGCCGATGACTTGATCCATCGCGTGGAGTTCGCGTCCATAGTGAAGCAACTGGCCGAGGCCAAAGCCGGAGAGGATCGTGACGTAAATTTCCGCCGCCATCAGCGAGCGCCAGGCAAAGGCCCAGCCTTGTTTCACGCCGCTCACGATAAATGGCAGCGAGGCGGGCAGGATCACTTTGATCCACGTGTGAAAGCCGCGCGACCCCATCGTTTGCGCGGCGCGCTGGTAGATCGGCGGCACGTTGCGCACCCCATTGTCCGTGGAAATCTGCACGGACCAGAGCGTGCCCATGATGACGACGAATTGCATCGCCGCTTCCGTCTGCCCAAACCACAGCAGCGCGAGCGGCACCCAGCACACGCTCGGCAGCGTCTGCAATCCGAGCCCGAGCACGCCGATGGTGTCGCCCGCCCATTTGAATCGCGCGGTGAGCAACCCGAGCGGCACGCCGAGAATTACGCCCGCGAAATACCCGATGAGCAATCGTTTGATCGTGATCCACAGTGCATCGAGCAGAATGCCGCTCGTCGAATCGTCGAAGGTCAAACCGAGTTTTTCGGCGTAGCCGTGCTTGTCGAGTTCGCTCGTGATACCGCTCGCATTCAGGAGAAACTCGCCGACTTGTCGCGGTGAAGGAACGAGGACTGGCGACCACTTTTTTGCGCCGACCATGTATTCACGGCCAAAGTGCCACGCGGCGACCAGCGCGACGAAAAAGAGCAGGGCGGTGAAAAATCGCTTCATGAAATTACTCGGCCACCTCGCCGTTGGTCTCATGCGATTTGAGCGCGCGGGTGATTTCCGTCGCGTAGTTTGCGAGCGACGGGCTGTTGATGTCGCGCGGACGCGGCAGGTCGATCTTAAATTGCTCGCGGATGCGGCCAGGATGCGGCGAGAACAGGATCACACGATCACCGAGGCACACCGCTTCGCGGACGTTGTGCGTGACGAAGACGATCGTCTTTTTCCGAACCGACCAGATGTTTTGCAGATCGCCGTAAAGCTGCTCGCGCGTCATCGCATCGAGCGCGGCGAAGGGTTCGTCCATCAACAGCATGCGCGGATTCGGCGCGAGGGAACGCGCGAGCGCCACGCGCTGTTTCATGCCGCCGGAGAGTTCGTGGATGTTCGATTTCACGTAGCGCTCCAGGCCCACGAGTTTCAGGTAATAGTGCGCGACTTCCTTCCGCTCGCTTTCCTTCAGACCCGGCTTCCGCCGCAGGCCAAACATCACGTTTCCAAACACGTTCAGCCACGGGAAAAGCGCGGATTCCTGAAACATCATCATCCGCTCACGACCCGGCTCGGTGACGATTTTTCCATCCGCGGTGATCGTTCCCGAGTCCGGCTTTTCCAGACCCGCGATCATGTTCAGCAGCGTCGATTTCCCACAGCCGCTTTTGCCGACGAGACACACGAACTCCGCCTCGTCCACCGACATGCTGACGTTGTCGAGCGCGTGCGTTTCCACCACGCCCTGGCGAAACCATTTCGACACGCCATCGATCGACAGCTTCGCTGGTCGGACGACCTGAAGTTCTTCGGTGACTCCGCTCATCAGGGACTGGTCACGAGTCGGGACAAGTCGATCTTGCCCTTAAGAAAGCCGACGCTCTGCGCCTCGGCTACGGATGCTTCGAGGCCACCTTTCGGCAGCTCCGTGGTAAACGTCAGCCGCGGCCACGAGTGGTTGATCAACTCCAACGACATCGCTTTTTTCGTGATCTCTCTCAACGCCGCGTTCGCGATCTTCTTCGCTTCGTCCGGGTTCTTGTTGATCCACTCGGTCAACTCCTGATTCGCGGCGACGAACTTCTTTGCCAGCTCCCGCTTTTCCGCGAGCAGCTTCACGCTCGAGACGAGCACGGTCGTGATCACATCCTTCTGCTCGAGGTAAATTTTCCCTTTCCCCTCCAGCTCCAGCCGCGAGACCCACGGCTCCACCGTCCACACGCCATCGAGCTTGTTGTCGATGAACAATGAAAGCTGGTCCGGGTTCGGTGTCGGCAATACCTGTACATCGCCGCCGAGCTGGGTGATCCGATATTTGCCCTCTTTTTTCAACCAAGCGCGGCAGGCCACATCCTGCGTGCCGCCGAGCTGCGGAGTCGCGATTGCCTTGCCTTTGAAATCCGCCGGTTTGCTCAAGCGCCCATCCGGTTGCACCACCAGCGCCGCGCCGCCGACCGCCGCCGCGGAGATGATCCGCACCTCCTCGCCTTCCGATTTCACGTAGAGATTCAGCGCCGGATTCGGCCCGACGTAGGCGAGGTCGATCGAGTTCGCCGCGAGCGCCTCCATCGCCGACGGCCCCGCGTTGTAAACGAACCACTCGATCTTCACATCCTTCCCGAGCCGCTCCTCGAACCAGCCTTTCCCCTCGCGGGAAAGCTGCGACGCCACGAGCGCTTGCGCGTGCGTGATATTGGGGAAATGGCCGACGCGCAGAGTCGTCTGCTGCGCTTGCGCGGAGAGCGCAAACGACGCGGCGGCGACGAGGGTCAGGAGCATACGTGGGACTTTCATGAGGAATCCACGCGCGGGTGGCGCGGGAGGACGCATTTGCTTAGCGGGCGTGCTCGCAATGGCAATAAGGTTCCGCGCGAAATTGCGACGCGGATGGAGAGTGGTTGGTGATTTGAGATTCATCGTTTTGAGGAGTTGAGGGACCTTTCAAAAAAGAATCTGCGTCTGCACGTAGCCGAGGTCCGCGTCGGCGCTCGCGCCGGTATCGTGGAGATAGTCGCCGGCAAAGAAGTGACTGTAGCCTGCGTCGATATTGAGCCACTTTAGCGGCTTCCATTTCACCACGAAATCGAGTTCCTGCCCGGCGAAATTGCGCGCGCCGATCGTGCGCACATCGCGCCCGTCCGGGGTCTTCGTCCGCAGCGTGCTGAAGCCGTTCGAGCGGTACCAATAGTCGGTCGTCTCCGCGAGCCAGAAGGCGTGATAGCTCAGCTCCACGTCCACGGTTTTCGCCGGCTTTGCCGAGAGCTGAAAACGCGCGTTGTGCATGTTGCGCCAACTGAATTCGTCGATGTAGCCGTACTTCTCGTGGTTCGATGGGAAGATGTTTTGGAAAGACTCCGACTCGCCGTCCTTCGGATCTTTATCGCCCGATGCGTAGTTATATTCCAGCCCGAGCCGGGGCCGCCACGCTGCTTGCTCGAAAGTGTAGCCGCCTTCCGCATGGATCGCCCAGGCGTGCTGATCGAGGCGTGGTGTTTTCGCGCGATCTCCGTCCCAAACTTCGCCCCACTGCACCGCCGTTTCGAGTCCGTAGTCCCAGCTACGCAGCGCACCGGGTTTCGATTTCCAGCGCGTGCCGAGCGTGCTCACGCGCTGCGGATTTCCGAGGAAGGAACCGCGCGCGTCGATCTTGTTTGTCGGACTGAGGTCGGGCTGGAGATCCGTCTTGTCGCGATAGATGTAGAAGAGGTCTGTGACCTGCGACCCCAGCACATCCGTCGAGCCGTATAGCCCGGCCACTGTGTCCGCCGAGTCGCTGTCATTAAAGACGTGCTCCTTGATCTGCACGGGGCGTCCGACAAAGGCATCGATCGAGAAGCGAGTCGTCTGAATGCGCAGCTTCGCCGCGTCGAAGGTCCGCCCAAAATTCGACCACTGCGAATCCGCCAGCAGCCGTCGATCGCCATAGCTCAGCAGCTGCCTGCCGATCGTCACGCCGACGGGAAACGCCTTGTAGTTCGCGAACTCCACATAGCCCTGCCTCAGATCAAACTCATCGCCACCCTCCGTCCCTCGTACGCCCGGAATGTTCGGACGATCCGAGTCGATCTCCCGGACATCCTGACCTTGTGTGTAGAGCTTCAGCCAAGGCACGGGCTTGATCGCGAGGCCGAGCCGGAAGCGCGTGAGCAGCCACGAGTCATCGTTGTCGTCGTTGATGGAATCATCGAAATCGCGGTTATTATTCCGCACCTCAAAGCGCGCCCGCGCCTCGACATCGAACTGCACCCGCCCGTCCGCAAAACTCAGCAGTGGCGGGTCGGTTTTCTTTTCGGGTTTGGTTTCGGATGCCGGCTCGGGCCCGGCGAAAGCCGAAGCGCTCAGGGCGAGGAGGAGGCTGGCCGGGATGATGGTCCGGGCCAAAGCGGCTCGGCGGATGGAATTTCGTAGTTTCATGTTTTTTTGATGATTCGCAAGCAACCGTCCGGTGGTCCGGTTCGAGTGCTTGGCATGGGTTGTTTTTTAAGCCCTGTCCGCTATTCGAGCCAGGAATTGCGTTGATGAATATAATTGAATGTACACTGCGCAAGTATAAATTGAATCATTCTTTTACGAAGGACCATTACCGGTTCCGCACTGACCTCCACTACTTCGCCAAAAGCTGCACCCCGTCCGCGATGACGTGCCCGTCGGTGTCCTTGTTCGAGAGCGTGATCGTGGTCCCTTTTCCCTGCGGCAGACGGAACGTGCCGAGCGACATGTGCCCGCTTTTTTCCTGCTCGTTCACTTTCACCGTGCGTGTCTCTGCGCCGAGGATGTCGATTGTCACGGGCGCGTTCGTGGCGCGATTCGGATTCGGCGGAAAGTGCAGGAAAATCTCATATTCGCGCGCCTCTGGAATCTCCGGCGTCCAACGTAAAGACATCATGCCTTTGTTCGCATTTCCGTCGTGAAGGTAGCCCGCGCCGACGCGGCGCGATTCGAGGAGAGTGCCAGCGATCCATTCGCCCGTGGCCTTCGCCTCGGAATCATCGAG
>JANLQB010000149.1:0-3724 GCA_031367565.1 Verrucomicrobiota bacterium | reverse complement strand
GCCGAGGGTGGTGAACGCGGCGTCGAGAGCGTTGGCGGTTTGGAGTTGGTATTGGTGGCCGCCGAAAAATTTGGGGGAGCTGATGGTGACGAGCGTGTCCGCTTTTGTGATCGCGGTGATGATGCTCGTGCGATTGATGATCACGCCGTGGTTCACGAATCCGGGCGGCGGTGTGAACGTGCCAGTGATGATGTCGATGACGCCGTCGTTCACGAAGGAACCGGTCGCCACCAGCGCGGCTCCGCTTTTGAAACGCATCACTCCGCCGTTCACGACGCTGCCGGTCATTGTCAGCGTTTTTACGCCGGAAAGTTCGACGGTGCCGGTATTGATGAGCGTGCCGCGCAGCGTGCCGGAGGCGGTGAGCTTGCCGCCGGGCGCGATGGTCGTCTGGGAAAAGGCGTTCGAGCCCCAGGTGCCGGTGAACTCCAGCGTGCTGCCGCTCGCGATGCTGGTGATCGTGGCGAGCTGATAGGACTGCGGGATGACGAGCTTGCCCCCGCTCACGCGCGTGAAGCCGGTGTAGCCGAGCGGGCCGCTGAGCGTGAGGGTGCCCGCGCCGATTTTCTCGATGCCACCGGGCCCGGTCGTGCCGTTCGTGATGATGCCGGGGAAAGTGCAAGTGCCGTCGTTGCCGCCGACGACGAGCGCGGAGAGATTTTCGTCCGGATCGCTGAGCGTGAGCACGGCATCGGTGAGCGAATTCGTGATGATCGTGTCGGTGAGAAATTGGCCGCCTTGCACGTCCACCTTTCCGCCGTTCGTCCAAAAAGCCGTCGTGCCACCGACCGTCACGATGCCGTTGTTCGCGATGATGAGCGTACCTTTTCCGCCGAGCTGCTGCGTGTTGAAGCCGCCGATGCCGAGCGATGACACGTTGTTCCACTGCGATCCGGCACCGGTCACGGTGGCGACGCCGACGCTGTTGTTCACGAATCCGACAACACCGCCCGCGCAATTCACCGTTCCCCCGCTTTCGATCGAGGCGGTGCCAACGCCGCTCGTGCTGCCCGCGCCGACGATGAAAAATGTGCCGCTCAAGGCCGCGCCGTTTTTGACCGTCAGCATGCCGCCGCTCAAGCCGGGGCCGAAATCGGTGGAAACGACAATCTGGAAACCGACGTTAAACGCAGTGCCCGCTCCATCCAGCGTCAGAGCCGTACCCGCGCCTCCGGCGATCACCGAGCCAGATGCATTGCCACACGCGAGCGTGGCCTGGTTCGACATCGTCGCCGTGGCCGTGGCCGTCGTGCCGCCGACGTTAAAACCTCCGTCCAAATTCATCGTCGAGCCGAGCAACCGCAGATTGCCATTCTCCGCGACGAGTGCGCCGAGCGAACTGCCTTGGCCCGAGAGCGTGAGCGCGCCGGTGCCGACTTTTTTGAAAACACCGACGCTGGGCGCACTGGACGAAAGCGCTCCCGAGTAAGTCGTGCTCTGATTCGCGCTGCCGACCGAGAGCGTCGCGGCACCGAGGTTGAGATTCCCCGATCCGTCCAGAGAAGAAAACGCGACGTTCGTCTGCCCGTTGAAGTCGATGCCGTTATTCGCATTCAACGTCACAGGCCCGCTCCCGATCGCCGCCGCATTTGCGAGCCGGAGCACTCCGCGATGGATCGTCCAGCCACCGGTCGCGCCCGTGTTTGATCCGCCGAGGACGAGCGTGCCGACGCCAATTTTCGCGAGCGGGGCCGCGCCCGACATGTTGCCGGCGAAGGTCGTGAGCGCATTATCGACTTGCAGCGTTTTCTCCGCGTTCGACAAGGTGACGGCTCCGTTGAAAGTCATGTTGTCCCCCGCGAAGGTGAACACCGCGTTCAGCCCATTCGCGTTCAGGAAAAAGCCGACCGGGTTCGCGAAAGTGCGCGCGCCATTGCCCGCGCGGATCGCGTTTCCGTTAAAAAGATTGATCGCGCCGATGCCTGCGGCAGTGTCCGAAAAAAGCGTGGCCTCGGCTGGCGGCAATCCGAAAATATCGCTCCCGAAAAAGGTGCCGCCCGAGAACGAACTGGCCCCACCCAGATTGACGGAAAATCGCGTGCCGCCCGCCGCGCCAGCGTAGCGCACAGAGCCGGGGCCGGAGATCGTCGAGGTCAGCGAGAGCGGCGCGGCACCGTTGCCCGTCACGACCAGCGCACCGTTCAACACGATCTGGCTGCTGATTGCAAAGGCCCCCGCAGCGTTCTGCGCGATGGTGGCGTTATTGGAAAAACTCAGCGCATTTCCTGTGACGGCGGTGACGTTGGAATCCGAAAGATTCGTGAGCGAACGCAAGAAAAATGGCGTGGCCAGGTTTTGCGTCGCGGTCGTGCGCACCGTGCTGAAGCCGAACAGGACATCCGTCGCTGCGCTCGAAAGCGGGACACCATCGAGCCAGTTATTCGCCGTGCTCCAGAGATCGTTGAACGTGAAGCCACCGTGCGATGCCCCACCATCCCACGTCGAAGCGTGGAGCGAGTGCGCCGCGATGCAGGGCAAAATTCCGGCGATGAGAAAAGAGGTGAGCGCTTTCATAGGTTGGCGTTGGGAGCCATGCGTTTCCCGACAAACCGTGAATGCTTTCTGAAACCGACGGAGAATTCCAAGCGCAAACGTCGATCGCTGCTCCCCCGCCCAATCCGGCGCGCTCGGGCGGGTTTGAAAATATCGTAGTCATGAAGGCGGCGATAATTTTCCGGGTCGGGTGGGCGTCCCGCCCGCCGAGGCCGGCATCCTGCCGGACTCTTGCGCACTCGCTTTGGGCGGGATGCCCACCCGACCCGGAAACACGGCTGCATTTTTACTGAAACTGCTCTCGACGAAAGCCGTTTCCGAAGCCTGCGCTGGATCAATTTCGATCGCGAGCGGGAGGGAGAGGAGAAACTCCGTCCAATCCGCCTCGCGGTGCGCAAGCTCAATGTGCCCCGTGTGGGCGTGCATGATTTCGCGACTCAGACTAAGCCCGAGACCGAAGCCAGACACTTCGCGGCTGCGTGCCGAGTCGCCCCGGAAAAAGCGCACGAAGAGCCGCGCCCGATGCAACTCGCTGAGGCCGCGTCTCGTGTTACCGATCAGCAGGCGCGCGTCTTTTCCCGCCGTGGAAAGCGCGATGCGGATGGGTCCGCCATCGCCGTTAAACTTCACGGCGTTATCCCCGAAATTCAGCCACACCTGGCGCAGCCGACCCGTATCGGCGGAGACTCTTACCTCGGGCGACGCGTCCGCCTCGATGGAAAGGCCGCTCCTTTACGCCTCTCGCGATTTTCAACGCGCTCATTCCAGGTCGGCCCTCGTTTCCGCGAAAAAAGACAATTCCCGGCCGCTTCAAGCTGCAACTGGGTTGAAATTCACAATTTAACCCCCAAATGCAGCTTCAAACGGGCTGGAATTCATAATTCCGGCCCAAGTCCAATCTGGACCGCTCCGAAATTCATAATTCCGGCAGTAGTACAGTCCAAAAAGGATGATTTCCGGGAGCGTGGTGCGCAAACGCTCGGATCAAAGATCATCCAGCGGACTGGTAATCTCCCCGCGCATGGCCCGCGCAAGCTGTGTATAAATCTCGGTCGTGCGCACATCCGCATGGCCGAGCAGCTCTTGCACTGAGCGAATATCCACCCCTCGCAGCAGCAAATGCGTCGCATAGCTATGCCGCAGACAATGCGCCGTCACCCGCTTATCCAGCGCCGCCAGCCGCGCCGAGCGAGCCAATTCCCGCGAGATGGAGATCTCATGGACATGATGC
>JANLQB010000138.1:0-6197 GCA_031367565.1 Verrucomicrobiota bacterium | reverse complement strand
GAGTCGTTGAAGTCGAAGTTGTTCTCGCGGATTTCCCAGCGAAGACGTTCCTCGAAATCGAAGACGAGCGCGCCATCGAAAAAGGACAGCGGGTTGTGTTCGGCGACTGGCATCGAGCGGGTGAAAGTTTCACCGGCCACGGAATGTACGGATGCCGCGGCGAGCATGGCGGCGGAGGAAAGGACGCTGCCGGAGAGGGAATGGTTATGGGTCATAGGGATACTAGTTACATGGTTGGTTGATGTTCCTGCGAACCACTATTGGTTCGCGGATTCCGCATGAGCTTTCTGCACTTCCTCCACGGTCACAATGTCGCCCGTGTTGCCCCACGAATTCATCACGTAGGTCAGCACCTGCGCGATCTGTTCGTCGTTGATCATGACCGGCGGCATCACCCCGTTATACTTTTGTCCGTTCACCATTATCTCGCCCGTCTGCCCTTTGATCACGCCACGAATTGCGCGCGCTTTGTCCGCCATGAGGTAGTCCGATTTCGCAAGCGGCGGGAAGACACCGGGGAGGCCCTGGCCTTCTCCCTGATGGCACGCGAAACAAGTCTGTAAAAAGACGCGCTTGCCTTTCTCCATGATGATCTCCTTGCCCATCGCCGCGATTTTCGGATCGGAAGCAATTGCCTTTTTCATCTGCGTCTCGAGTTCCTTCACCTTCCCCTGCACACCCACAAACGCGCTGTCGCCGAGATAAGTCGCGTCCACCTCCTTGCCGGAATAGGTGAGCAGATTTGCTGGTCCTTCGACCTTCAACATGCCGAGCGCACCTTTGTTAAAAGCGCGGAAGAGGGCATGATCCACGAGGATGAAAGTGCCCGGCACATCGACTTTGAATTCGACGATCGCCGAGCCACCCGCAGGCACGAGAGTTGTCTGAAGGTTGCGCTGCGTGGGCACCATGCCGCCTTCTTGATACACGGTGTCGAAGATCTCGCCGATGACATGGAACGAAGATGTGAGATTCGGCCCGCCATTTCCCACAAAGAGTCGCACGCGCTCGCCGACTTTCGCCTTCAGCGCCTTGTCACCCACGAGCGATCCGACCGCGCCATTGAAGACGACATAGCTCGGCTTTTCATCCACTGCCTTTTCCATGTCGAATGGCTGCAACCCTTCCTCGCCGAATTTCCCCTTTGTATAAAAATCGCCCTGCATCACGTAGAATTCCTTGTCCACCCGCGGCAACCCTTCCTTCGGCTCCACGAGGATCAACCCATACATTCCGTTACCCACATGCATCCCGACTGGTGCGGTCGCGCAATGGTAGACATAGAGGCCGGGATTCAGCGCCTTGAACGAAAACTGCGACTCATGTCCCGGTGCCGTGAACGACGAAGCTGCGCCGCCGCCCGGCCCGGTCACGGCGTGCAGGTCGATGTTGTGCGGCATCTTCGAGGTCGGATGATTGCCGAGATGAAACTCCACCTGATCGCCCTCGCGCACGCGGATGAAAAGTCCGGGCACCTCACCGCCAAACGTCCAAAATAAATAGTCCACGCCATCCGACATGCGCTTCACGACTTCGCGCACTTCGAGGTTCACGACGACTTTCGTCGCGTGCTTGCGCGTGATCGGCGGCGGCACGTTCGGTGCCACCGTGAGCACGGCCTTTTCCTCACCGACGACTTCCGGGTCCGTGCCTTTCGCCGTCGGTCCGGGCAAAGGTGCCGTCGCAGCGGGCGGTGCTTCTGCGGAAAAAAGGGAGGACATCGCGGCGAAGCCGAATGCGGTGGCGAGGATAGTGGATGAGAGACGGGCGCTTTTCATGGATTTCATCTTAGGTTCTCAGAGCCGCGTCGCTTTGACATGCATCAATTTCCATCGCGATTTGCCAGGCCAGGCTCACGGTGTTTGTGACGCCCGGTGAGTCGGCGCGCGCACCCGCGATGCACCTGCTGGAAAGGTTGCCGCCGCCATTATTCTGGTCCGCCCGAGCGCGCTACGGCGCGAGCCGCTCGATCACCCACGAGTCATCGGCTTGCCGCGTGTATTGAAAGCGGTCGTGCAGCCGGTTCGGGCCGCCTTGCCAGAATTCGATCGTCTCCGGCTTCACGCGAAAGCCACCCCAGAAAGACGGCAGCGGCACCTTGCCGGCGCTGAACTTCGCCTTGAGATGCTCCCATTCCATCTCGAGCATCTTGCGCGATTCGATGACGGTGCTCTGCCGCGAAGCCCACGCCGCGAGCTGGCCGCCGTGCGGGCGCGCGAGAAAATATCTCAGTGACTCGGCCACGGAAATCTTCGCCGCCTCACCGGTCACGATCACCTGCCGCTCCAGTGGCAGCCACGGGAAGAGCAAGGAAACATGCGGGTTCCCGGCGATGTGGCGTGCTTTGCGGCTCTCCAGATTCGTGAAAAACACGAAGCCGCGCGCATTGAGCCCCTTTAGCAAAACGGTGCGCACCAGCGGACGTCCCCCTGCGGTCGCGGTCGCCAGGCTCATCGCGTTCGGCTCGGTGAGTCGCGCCTGTATTGCATCCGCCAGCCAAGCCTCGAACTGCGCGATCGGATCAGCGCGCAAGTCGGCACGCCGCAACCGCGACCGGCTGTAGTCCGCGCGCATCGCTGACAAACGCTCGGAGTCCCCATCCGGCTCGCTCACGGCACAAGAGTCGGTCGGGATGTCTATTTCGCCGCAGGCTTGCGGTTCAGCACCTCATCGTGAGTGCTCGCTGCAATAGCCATGACCTGATCAATCAACTCCTTCTTTATCTTCAGCTCTTCGAGCGCTTTTTGTAGATTCTCGGCAACCGCATTGAAATGCACCTCGGTCAGTTCGAGACCTTCATGCGCCTTGCGCAAGTCCTTGCCAGCCCAGGGAGTCGGTCCCCCAAAAGCCGCAGAGAGGAACTCCTTCTGCTTCCGCCGCTGTTTCGTCATGTTGATGTTCTCGAAGAAGTCCTTGATCCGGTCATCGGCCAGCACCTTCACGTAGAAAGCCTCGACTGCGGCATCGATCGCTGCCTTGCCGCCAAGCTTTTGATACAGACTGTTCTCGCGCGCCTCATTAAACTTCGTCCGGCAGACGCCATCGGCGAAAGCATACGTTTTGCCCTCATAGACAACGGTGATCTTGGGATCGACCGGCTTGCCGCTGATCGGGCAGATCTTGTTGACCTCTTCCACGGCAGCCGCGGTCGTGGGCTCTGCCGCCCGTGCCGTGCCTGTGAGCAGAGAGATGGAGATACCGATACTGACGAAAATGGAAACGTAGCGTCGCATGGATGGAATGGTTGGTTTTGGTTGGTTTTGGTTGTTGGTTTTGCGGCGAATTCCTGAAAGGCTTCGCCTCGCTCGTATTAAACATGCATTCCCGATACATCTTAGGACACGCCGCGAATTTTTGTGTTATCGTCCAGCCACCTGTTGAAGTGAACGTGAGCGAACTCACGTTGGTGCGGAAATGGGCAACTGCATCCACCCCATGAAACTCAGCCTGTTTAGCGACTACTCCCTCCGTGTTCTCATGTATGCCGCGCTGAAAGATGACTCCTTTCTGATGGATGAAGTCACCGCCGCGTATGGCATCTCGCGAAACCATCTCGCAAAAGTTGTCCACAACCTGGCAAATCTCGGCTACCTCTACACGCAGCGTGGACGCGGCGGTGGCATCCATCTCGCGCTCCCGCCGGGCGAGATTCGCTTGGGTAAAGTCGTTCGGGAGACGGAGAATCAGCCTGTTTTCGTCGAGTGCTTCGACCCTGTCACCAATACTTGCCCGATCATCGGCAGTTGCCGCCTCAATGGCATTCTGGCCGAAGCCCTCAACGCCTTCTACGCCAGCCTCGATCAACACACTCTGGGCGACCTCGTATCCGGCCGGCATCGCAGCCGGATGATCAAGGCACTGCTGATTCCGGCACCATGACGGCCGGGCGGAGCATGGCAGTCCGTTCGCTTATGGCACGATCACCCTCGGCTTGTAGCTCGCGTAACGCGCGCGCTGCTCGGGTGTGAGTTTCGAGTAATCGTAGCGCTCCTGCTCGACGCCATTGATCTTCGCGTGGATGACGTTCGCCATGTCGGCAGCCGCGCTCTTGATGTGTCCCGCTTTTTCGCCGGCAAAAAGCTCATCGACCGTGGCGGTAAAGATCGCAAGCCAGCGGTCGAACTGCGGGCGGCCCATCGTGGTCAGCGGCACAAGACGGGCGTGCGCGGCGATCGGATTCCCGACATAGGTGCCTGCGCGGAAGATCATCGTCTCCCAAAACGCATACATCTTCGGCAGATGCGCGGCCCAGTCGGTCTTCGCGACATCGTTGAAGATGAAGCCGAGCATCTTGTCGCCGCGGACCTTGTCGTAGAAAGTGTTCACGAGGCGCTCGATGTCGGCCCGGCCGGTGAGGTCGGGGCGTGAGGTTTGGATGTCGTTCATTTGCTCAAACAGGTAGCTGCATCCGGCTGGATCGCGAGCGTGCGAATCAGGGAACTGCGCAGGCGCTTGATGCACGTCAATCGACGCCTGTTCGCCGCGCCGCAGGCGCGCGAAATGGTCGCAACCCGAATCCTTGCGATTGCGTTTCCGATCTGACAGCTCCCCCCAATTCCTTCGCATGAAACTCCCGTCCACAAAGAAAACGAAACCCGGTGTCGCTGCCGCAGCGGTCGATATTTTCTGTGGAGCTGGCGGCCTCACGCGGGGACTGCTCGACGCTGGAATCCCCGTTGTCGCCGGCTACGACATCGACGAAGCGTGCCGCTATGCGTTTGAGCACAACAACGCCCCGGCGGTGTTCAAAAAACAAAGCGTCACCGAGATTACCGCCGCAGACTTGGCGGCTCATTATCCCGCCGGCCACAAACGCATCCTGGTCGGGTGCGCGCCTTGCCAGCCGTTTTCAAAATACGCGCAGGGAGACCGCGGAGCGAAAGACGACAAGTGGAAGCTGCTCCATGAATTTGCGCGACTCGTCTGCGAGTTGGAGCCCGACATCGTGAGCATGGAAAACGTGCCGGAACTCGCGGACCACGAAATTTTCGAGACGTTCCTCGCCATCCTTGCCGCCGAGGGTTTCCACTTCGATGAGGAACCGGCAAAGCGCATCATCTACTGCCCCGATTTCGGCATGGCTCAACATCGTCACCGCCTCGTCGTCATCGCCTCCCGACTCGGCCCGATCTCGCTCATCCCGCCTACTCACAAGCCGGAAAACTACGAAACGGTTCGCACCGCCCTCGCCGGGTTACCCGCGCTGACGGCAGGCCAGGTCTCCGAGACAGACCCACTTCATCGCAGCAGCCGTCTTGAGGACATCAATCTTCGCCGCATTCGCGAATCGAAACCCGGGGGAACATGGCGCGACTGGCCGCAAGAACTCGTCGCTAAGTGCCACAATAAGAAATCCGGGAAGACGTATCCCACTGTCTATGAACGCATGACGTGGGACGAGCCTGCTTCCACCATGACCACCCAATTTTACGGCTTCGGCAACGGACGCTTTGGTCACCCGGAGCAAGACCGCGCCATCTCTCTGCGCGAAGGAGCCGTCCTCCAGTCCTTCCCGAAGGATTACGCCTTTGTGAAGCCTGGTGAGAAATGCTGCTTTAAGACCGTCGGGCGTATGATCGGAAACGCCGTTCCGGTGAGGCTGGGCGAAGTAGTCGGAAAGACCATCAAGCGGCATTTGGAGGAGCACCACGGATGAAAAACTACAAGCTTACAATTGACTTAGCCACGTTGAAGCATCTTGGGATTAGTCTCTACAGTAGGACACCTCTAAAAACCCATCTTTCGCAAACAAGTATAAGGTGCGAAAAACGAATAGTCTTTTGCTTTCCGATAGTGTCTCGATGTGATGGAATGAGGGGGCGATGTCCAAGTATCTCCAACCCAGTGAGTGCGGCCTTTTTGACCAGGCCATGCGACTGGAAGAATTGCAGGAAATGGGTGCCCCGCTCGCCCGTCTCGACGAGGTGATTGACTGGACCCTCTTTGAAGCGGTTTTCGAGCGCATTCCCAAGGCCGAACCCAAAGGGTTGGGCGGAAGACCCGCCTTTGCTCCCGCCATGATGTTCAAGGCCCTCGTGATCCAGAACCTTTACCAACTCAGCGACCAGCAGCTTGAGTTTCAGATTACCGACCGTCTGAGCTTCAAGCGCTTTCTCGGACTCACCGACGCGGACAAGTCGCCGGATGAGAAAACCTTTTGGGCTTTCCGCGAAACGCTGACCAGGAACGAACTCATC
>JANLQB010000115.1:0-1948 GCA_031367565.1 Verrucomicrobiota bacterium | reverse complement strand
TTGGTATGGCAAGACGGATTTGCTCCGGCTCATTCAGGTCGCGCCGGTCGATGTGGTGTCGCTCTGCGATGTGGACAAGCAGATGCTCAAAGGCGCAGCGGAGATTGTCGCCGAGCGGCAGATTTCCAAGAAGCAGCCGCGGCTCTACGGCGATTGGCGCGAGATGCTGAAGGAGAAAGACCTCGACGTGGTGCTCATCGGCACGCCGGATCACTGGCACGCGCTGCCGATGATCGAGGCGGTGAAAAATGGGGCGGACGTGTATTGCCAGAAGCCGATCGGCGTCGATGTGACCGAGTGTCAGGCCATGCTCGCAGCGGCGCGGAAATACCAACGCGTCGTGCAAATCGGCACGCAGCGCCGCAGTACGCCGCACCTCATCGAGGCGCGCGAGCAGATCATCAAGCCGGGCAAACTCGGAAAGATCGGTCTCGTGGAAATCTGCTGCTACTACCACATGCGCTCGCGCGAAAATCCGCCGGACACCGCGCCGCCCGAGGGCTTCGACTACGAGATGTGGACGGGCCCCGCGCCGATGCGGCCATACAACAAACTGGTGCATCCGCGAAGCTGGCGCGCCTTCATGGAATACGGCAACGGCATCGTCGGCGACATGTGCGTTCACATGCTCGACATGACGCGCTGGATGATGGACCTCGGCTGGCCCACGCGCGTCAGTTCCAGCGGTGGCATCTTCATGGATAAAGCGAGCAAGGCGAACATCACCGACACGCAGACGGCGACGTTTGAATTCCCCGAACTCCGCGTCGAGTGGACGCATCGCTCGTGGGGCGAAGCGCCCGATGCGAAGTATCCGTGGGCCGCGACTTTCTACGGCGAAAAGGGGACGCTGAAGGCGAGCGTGAACGGCTACGACTTCACGCCGATGGGCGGCAAAGGCGAAGCCGTGCATCGCGATGTGGCGCTGGAACTGGAGCAATATCCCGAAGACAAAACGGAGAAGGATTTGGAGAAACACTGCGCGCCCGCCGTGCGCGGCCACATGAAGGATTTGCTGAGCTGCATCGCCACGCGGGGACGGCCCGTCGCGGACATCGAGGAAGGATGCATCTCCAGCGCCTCGTCCATCCTCGCCAACGTCTCGCTGCAACTCGGCCGCTCGCTGACGTGGGATCCGAATGCTTTCAAAGTGGTCGGCGACGACGAAGCGAACCAACTCCTCGCCCGTCCGTATCGCGCCCCGTGGAAGCATCCGACGGCGGAGACGGTGTGAGCGGGGTTTGCGAAATTAGTCCGTGTGTTTCGGCGCGCGGATCGTGGCGGATTCGAGGTCGTCAGCGCGGCGTTGCACGATGCGATTCGCGACTTCGCCCACCATTTCCTCAATCAGCAGGCGCAGGTGAGAGCCGCGGCGATAGTCGGCCGGCGCGATGTGGCGCACGCGGTCGGCGTGCGTGCTGAGCTGGTAGCATTTTTTGAAGGAACTGCGCACCGGGTCGTTCGGATTATAGACCGCGATGGCGTGGCCGCCGTGCTGGCGGACGACGGTGAAGCAGGGGACATCGGTCGGGCCGTCGCCGACGTAGATCATGTGCTCGAAAGGCACGGGCCGCAGCTCGGCGGGCATGTGGTCGTTCACGTCTTGTGAGTGATCGAGGAGGCCTTTGTTGATGCGGAAAAGGAACTGCGTCTTCTGCGTGTGGCTGATGACGCGACGGGGAAACGTGATGCGCCCGTCGGCGTCCTCGGCGAATTCGCAGCCAAACACCGCCTTCACATGCGGCGCGATCCGCGAGCCGTCGATGAGCGCCTTCAGCCCGCTGCTGATGATGTAGTGCTCGACCTTGATCCCGTGCGCCTCGTGCATCGGCGAAAGCAGGCCGCTCTTGAACTCCTCAAACATCTCCGGCAGGCCAGGGAAAAACTGAAGCCCCTCGCCGAGTTCTTTCAGCCGCGCATTCGTCGGGCGATCAATTTCGAGGTAATC
>JANLQB010000099.1:0-3089 GCA_031367565.1 Verrucomicrobiota bacterium | reverse complement strand
CCGCTGGCTTCGATCGTCTCTTCCAGAAGATTCGAGACGGTGGGGCGGGCTTGGGCCCGGACGTAGATTTGGTAGCTGAAAAGACCACGGAACAGCTTGATCATGAAAACGTTCATGGCGATGAGGAAACGGCTCACGAGGTTATCGCCGATGGCTTTCGGGAAAGGGGCAGGGATTCCTCGCATTTCGAGCACTTTGTAGCCGGTTTGTTCGAAGAGTTCGCGCAACGACGCGAAGGTGAAGAGGCGGGTGTGCGTGCGATCTAGGATGCCTTTGCGACCGTAGTTGAAATTGCCGAGGAGCAGCATGAAGCGCGTGATTCCGAAGGCGACGTTGGCCGTGGTGAGCACGATTTCGGGGCGCTGATGGCCGGTCGCGGCGCGCAGGGTTTCCATGAATACCTCGGGGTCGTGAAGATGCTCGATCACATCCAGCATGAAGATTTGGTCGAAGCGCGAGACTTCTACGGGGAACTCATCTTTGTCCAAATCCCAGCGCGTGAGTTGGACATTCGCCGCGGGTGCGGCGGCGGGGACGTATTGGTCGATGCCGGTCACGTGACCGGCGACCTTGGCTAGTTCGGCGGCGACGTAGCCTTGGCCGCAGCCAATATCGAGCACCGTGCTGCCGGGCTTTACGCTTTCGATCGCGTAAGTGTGTGACGACGGGAAGCCCAGCTTCAGGTCGTAGGTCAGTTCGATCTGGCCCACGTCGAACTTGCGATCATACAGCATGTTCTTCTCGTGAAATTTGGCGCGCAGCATCGTCTTGAAAATGTCCCACGCGTATTTCAGCCCGTTCACATGACAGATTTCATCACCGTAGAAAGTCGGGATCGGGATTTCTAAAATGCGCATCCCGGCGAAGTGGAGTTGCACGATGATGTCCGTGTCGAAGTGAAAATCGTTCGAGTTCCGCTCGAAGGGAATCCGCGCGAGAGCCTTCACGGAATACAGCCGGTAGCCGCTGTGGAACTCGCTGAGTTCCGAGCCAAGTAGCGTGTTTTGAAACTGCGTGAGCACCTGATTCCCGACCCACTTGTAAAGCGGCATGCCGCCTTTCAACGCGTCGGATTTGTTGATCATCCGCGATCCGAAAACGGCGTCCGCTTCATCCGTGAAGAAAGGTCTCACCAGTTCTGGCAGCTTCTCCGGCGCGTATTGGCCGTCGCCGTGGATGAGCGCCACGATGTCGAATCCATGGTCGATCGCGTAGCGGTAGCCGAGTTTTTGGTTGCCACCGTAGCCCTGATTCTCCGGGTTGCGCAGCATCACGATCTTAAACGGCCCGCTTTGCCGCTCGCGCTTTAGCCCGGTGTGAAAAGTGGCGTCCTTGCTGAAGTCGTCGATCACTAGCACTTCGACGTTCGGCACGCGAAGTTCGGCGGGGATGCGGTCGAGGACGCTGTCGATCGTTTTCTCGGCGTTGTAGGCGACGATGAAAATGAGCAGGCGCTTTTCTGCGAGGTCGATGGGCATTTGTAAAAAAAGTAGCGGGCTAAGTGCCTGAGTCGAGCAAACGCCCGCTCACATTCAAACTACTTTGCGATAACCACTAAACCCGCGTGGGTTTAGCGGAGATTTTATTCCGACCCTGATCGAGGATTTTCCGCTCCGCCCGCGTGAGGCTATGCATCCCTTCGCGCGAGATTTTTTCCAGGATGGGATCGATCTCCGCGCTGATGAACTGCTCCGGCGTCATCCGCTCCAGCCGGGCGGCGCGCTGGCGTTTTTCAAAAATGTAGCGCTGAAAAAAGAGCGGGTTGCCAAAGCCAAGCTGGCGCGCGGACAGCCAGCCGACCGCACAGCCCGCGAGCATCGCGACCGGGCTGATTTCCGGGGATGAGCCTGCCGACAACATGATCACGCAGACTCCGACCACCGCGATGGCGAGATGTTTCGCCCGCAGGCGCACGGGCAGGACGAAGAACAAATTCATCGTGACTTCCAGCTCAGGCAGC
The DNA here is from genome assembly GCA_031367565.1 of Verrucomicrobiota bacterium. Classification (GTDB taxonomy): domain Bacteria; phylum Verrucomicrobiota; class Verrucomicrobiia; order Chthoniobacterales; family Chthoniobacteraceae; genus JANLQB01. The sequence goes on along the minus strand of JANLQB010000099.1, from coordinate 1,129 downwards.
GTGGTCGTAAAGGCGACGAGCAGCGCGACGACGCCCGCCGTCATGCCGAGGAGCGGGACCGCCGGGCTGATGAGCCAGTGGGCGAGGCCACCGACCAGGGTGCCGAGCACGAAGAGCGCGACGAACCGCTGTTTCCCGAGGATCGGCTCCAGCTCGCGACCGACGAAAAAGAGGGTCAGCGCATTCGCGAGCACGTGAAACGGATTCGAGTGCATCAGGACAAAGCTGACGAACTGCCAGTAATTCCCTTCCGCGATTCCCGCCCCACTCAAGCCAAGCAAATTTTCGAACCAAGACTGAGGGTAAGCCCGGTCGGCGCCAAAACCCTTCTCCAAGCACAACTGGAGCGTGTAGGCGAACGCCTGCGCCCCGACGAGGACGGAAGTGGCCGAGACGCGACCCGCAGCCCATCGGCGCGTGAATGGCGGCATTTGACGGCGGGAGGGGCGCATGGCGAAGCATGTTAGGCGCGGAGATTCGCGATGTAAAATTGGAATTCGCGCCCCGATGAAGAACCGTCGGGCCGCCTCTTGACGCGCGGAGATTCCCGTCGTGTCATGAAAAAAACCATGCATTTTCCGAAGCTCAGCGCCCCTATTTCCCGCCGCGAAATGATCCGCCTCAGCGCGGGGCAATTGCTCGCGCTCGGGCTGTGGCCGGGCGCGCTCCGGGCGGAAGGGCGCGCGGACTCGGGCGAGTTCACGTTTCTCGTGGTGAACGACATCCATTTCCAAAGCGAACGCTGCCCCGCGTGGATCGAGCGCGTCGTGCAACAGATGAACGCCACCGACCCGAAGCCCGCGCTTTGTCTCATGCTCGGCGACTACTCCGAGCACGGCACCGCGAAGGAAATCGCCGGTGCGAAAGACGGCCTCAGCGCGCTGAAGATGCCCGTCTTCGGCGTCATCGGAAATCACGACTACGCCGCGAGCGACGACCGCGCCGCGTACGAAAAGCTCTTCCCCAAAACGCTCAACTACGCGCGCCAGCAAAACGGCTGGCAATTCATCGGCCTCGACACCACCGCAGGCCGCCAGGCCAGCGGCACCTCCATCGACGCCACGACGTTCGCGTGGGTCGAGGAAAACCTCCCCAAACTCGACCGGACCAAACCCCTCGTCATCTTCAC
>JANLQB010000024.1:0-12381 GCA_031367565.1 Verrucomicrobiota bacterium | reverse complement strand
GCTCGTGACCGAAAGGTCGATCTGCGAACCCGCCCGCAAATCGAGGACGCCACCATTTTGCCCGCGCGTCTCGATCGTGATTGCGCCGCCTTTTCCCGCCGCATCGAAATCGTCCGCCGCCACGCTGAGGCGCGCCGTATCAAGAAGCGTGACGCTTCCACTCGCGGCCAGCGAAATCGTGCCGCCGCGCGCACCCGAGGCGTCGATCGAACCGCGGACGGTGATCGCACCTTCGTCCGTGGAAAACTGGAAGTTGTGCACGGCGACCGTGCCATTGATTTCCACATCGCCGGACCGGACGCGGAAGGCCTGCGCCTGCGTGAATCCGCCCTCGACAAGCGATTTTTCCAGCGCGGCAAACTCTTCGAGGCTTCCGGAATCAAGCGAGAATGAACCGGCCAATCCGCGCGCCCCGCCACGCCCGCTGAATTTTCCGTCGCTGGTGAAATCGCCATTCGCCGCGCTGATCTTAAGCAGACCCGCATCGCCGCCCGCCCGCGGCGCGGACACGCTGATGACGCTGCTCGCGCCGAGATTCACGGAGCCCGCGTCGGACTGAAGCGTGATCTGTCCGCCCGGCGTGAGGCGTGTCAGGTCGTAGAAAGTGCGCGCCGTGCCGTCCACATTCAGGCGTCCATCTACGGTCACATCGCACAAAGTCGCGTGCAGGGTGAGCGCGCCACTCGGCAGGAAAATATCCGAAGAAACCGTGACCATTCCGCCTTCGATCGCGAGGCTCGCGCCGAGTCCGCCGGTGACTGCGCGCGTGCCGCTCGTCGGCGCGAGGATGTCGAGTGCGCCGCCCGCTTTGATCGCCTGTGTGGAGGATTGCGCGGCGGTGACGAACGGTGTCGTCACCGTCAGATTCTGCTGCACGTTGAGTCCGCCCGTGCCGGAGACGGTGAGCCCGTTTGCGGCTTCAAGTCGGACGTTGGTAAAGCTCTCGATGGCGAGTTGGTTGCGGCCAATCGTGATCGTGTCCGCGCGGAGCGTAAGCGTGCCCAGGGTTTCGCCCGGCGAGCCCGTCAGCGCGGCATTCGCCGAGTTGTCGATAAGCAGATTTTTCGCGGCGACGGTGACTGCGCCATCGTCGTTGGCGAAGCCGCGAATCTGCGCGGCATGCAGCGCGAGCGAGCCGCCCGTCGTGAAAGTGCCCGCGCCGTAAAAATCGAGCGTCGAATAGCTGAGCAGCGAGAGATGTTCGGCGGAGACGAGGCCATCGAGCACCGCACCGGAGAGGACGAGGCCATCGGAGCGCAGGCGTCCGGGAATCAGCAGCACGCTAATCTGGCCGCTGTTCAGCGAGAGCGTGTTCGCGCGCAAAAGGGCACCGGAATTCAGGTCCGTGCGGAAGGTGGAATCGAGCGTGACGCTTTCGCCAGAGATGAGCGCGCCCGCGCCAATGAACATTCCCGGCTCGCCAATCGGCGCGAGACCCACGCGCACGATGCCCGCATTCGCATCGCTCGTGACGCGCAGCAGCGTCCCCTCGCCGCTTCCGGTGATCGCCGCATCGCCGAGGAAAAGCATGTCCGCCTTTCCGCCCGCAATGCCCCCAACTTGCTTGATCTGCGCACCCGCTGCGACGCGCAATTCGTCGTTCGCCACGATCACAATCTCCGGTCCCTGCAACGCCGCGCCCGCGTTATCCACCACCACGTTGCCCGCTTTCACGATGATCTTCGTGCCCTTTGCGCCGACCTCGCGCGTGCCGCCGATGAGCAGGCTCTCCGCGCCAAAGGAATTCAAGTGCTCCGAGTCCAGCACGAGCGCGCCGGCCCGCGAACCGCCGCCGTTGTTGATCACGATGTCGATCGGCGTCGCGATATCGACGAGCCCGCCGTGGCTGCCCGCGCGCGCGCCTTGCGCAGCGACTGCGCCTCGCAGCGTCATCGCGCTGAGCGCTTGCAGTTTCAAATGGCCCGCGTCCATGGGCAGACGCGGCTCGGCGGTTTCGAGCGCCTGCGCGCGGGCGCGCAGAAATTCGTTGGCGGAGTATTCCTTGAACTCGGAGCGCGCGCGGACTTCGGCTCCGTCGAGCACTTCAAACGTCGAGAACGGCGAGTTCAGCGTGCGCGACGCATTGAGATCGTTGAAGCGGTAGCCGGGCACCATCGCCGCACCATCCGGTTTTTCGAATGAACCAAGCGGCGCGCTGCTAGATGGCGTGACGAGATGCCCGCCGGGCAGCAATGCGTAACGCGCCGGAAGCAGCGTGTAGTAGCCTGCGGCGAGGCCGTCGCTTTCGCCGAGGAAAATGCGGTCGCCGACACGCAGCGTGCTGTTCACATAGCCGGGCGTGTTGTTGAGCGCGACGCCTTCGCTCAGCGGCGATCCGCTGAACGGCGCATACGGCGCAAAATCCGCCGCGTATCCCTGCACGATCGCGAAGCTCGAAGTCGAAGCGAGCACGTCCTTCGAGCCGCCGACGCCAGGCACCCAGCGGAATGAATACAGATCGCCGCCGCCGCGTAGATCGATGCGCGAACCCGCTTCGCTGCGCACTTCCGCGCCCGCGATGTTGATCGTCTTTTGCACCACACCACCCGCCGTGATGTCGCGCCCCGTCGGGTCGATCCACTGCACGCCGTTCACGTTCAAGCCATATGGCAGCAGCATCTCCGCGCCGCTCAGCGGATCGATCGCCGACACCGAAGTGAGACTGCCTGGCGCAAGCGTGATGACTTGCGCGGCCGCAAAAACCTTGCCAGTGATTGCGTCGATCGGCCCGCTACCTTCGCCATCCCAGCCGAGTGTAATGCCGCCGAGCGGCGCGCGCAGCGTTCCCGATTGCTGGATCGTGGAGGCGAAAATATTGAGCTGGCCGCCTGCCGAAAGTGGCAACTGCCGCGTGCCGCCATTTTCGATGATGACTGCGCCAGGATGCGTCGTGCCGTCGTCGACGTAGTCCGACGCCGCGATGGTGAAAGTGACCGCGCTTGGCGGATAAATCTGCGCTGCGCGCAACCGGATTTCACCCGCGACATCGAGCGTTCCATCGCCCCGAATGTCGCCGCCATTCGCGATGAAATTCGCGCTACCGATGCCTTGCAGCGAAAGATTCCCGATGTCAATGAGCCGGGCGGTAACAGTGATTTTTCCAGCGCCGAAAGTCGGATCGAAATGAAACGGCGACGCGCCCTTGAAGAAAATCGGAACGGTCTGCTCGGGAGCGAGCGGCGCGACGAACGGCGTCCCGAGCGCGACGTACGGTGCGCGGAGATCGGTGCTGGCGTTCGCGTAAATCACGCCGCCGTCTGCGATATTCAGCGTGCGCCGCGCGGCGATGGAAACGTTTCCGCGGAAACTCACCGTGCCCTTCAGCGTCAGCGCGTCGAAGCCGCCGGTCGCAAATTTGTCCGCCGCAAATCGCCCGAAGCCTTCGAGCGCGATTCCATTTTCGCCACGCACCGCGAGCCCGACGCTGCTCCCGTTTTTCAAAACGAGTCCGTCGGGCAGCGTGCTGCCGGATGGTTTTACCAGCAGCGTTACATCGAGGACGCTGCGCTCGTGCGAAGTATTCGCCGAATAGAAATGGCTCGATGAAATCGTGAGCGTGCCCCCGAGTGCGGACGGTCCGCCCGTCGCGCCACGCAAGGTCGCGTCGCTGAAAAAATGATCGCCACCTTTGATCTCGATCTCGCCCGCGTCGCTGTCGATCTGCATCGCCGCGAATTCCCGCGTGTAGAGCGGCGCATTCACTCCGCTGCGTGGCGAGACGGGCGACGAGGTGCCGAGGACGCCGCCCATCGTGACCGCACCGCTCGGGAGATCGAGCGTATCGCTCGCGCCCGAGACATCGAGCAACGCGCCGGCTTCGGCGACGATGTTTCCACTGACGCTGATCTTTCCACCGGCCAGCACGGAGCCGGTGCGAAAGCCGTACGGATTCGGCGTGAAGACAGTCGCGCCTGCGGTCGAGAGCACCGCGTCTGCGCCGAGGTGGACGGTCGTGAGACTCGCGAGCGTGCCGCCGTCGATGTTCTTCGAGTCACTCTCGCCCTTGATCGCGATCGTGCCGCCGGGCGCGATGAGTGAGCCGTGAATGGTCACGAGTTCACCGCTCACCGAAACGGAGCCGCGAGGGTCGGTCTTGATCAGCGCGCCCGATTCGACGAGCGCGATGCCGCGCAAAACCAATTCCTTCGTCGGGCCGCGCACACCCGGCGCGGCCAGCGAAATGGCAACGGGCGTGCGCCGCCCCTGCGGGAGAATCGTAGGCACGAGCTGCACCGCGCCGTCCGTGCCAAAAGGCAGCACGTCCCAACTCTGCGCGATCGGTCGCACAATCGTGCCCGCGGCGACGCGCACGCCGGGGAGAAACTCGCCCGCTTTCTGCAAAGCCTTGCCGAGTCCCGTGAGCGTGAAACTGCCAAAGCCGCCCGCACTGAAAAACTCGGGCGTAAGCACGAGCCTATCTTTGTCCGCAGCCGTGCCGCCGATTTGGATCGAAGGCGCGAGGATCGTGAGTGAACCCGCCTTCGCGCCCGAGAGCGCCTGGAGCTGCGAGTGGAGGGTCAGCGTCCCGCCGACCAGCGAAGGGAATTCAGGGTCCTGCCCGATCTTCAGCGAAATGTTTCCGCCGTTTCCAAACGTGCGTTTGCCCGTAGTGCCGAGCGCGACGCCACCCGATGCGTCGATGCTGCTGCCCGCCGCGAAGTTTCCACTGAAGCTCGCGATGTTCACGCTGCCACCGTCGATCACGAGCGGCGTCGTGAGCGGGCTCGCGGAAAACGCGCGGTCATCGACGACGAGACCCGCGACCGAAAGCGAAGCCGCCGCGCCGAGCGTGAACTGGCCGCGCTCTTTATCGATCGGCTGGAGCGTGATCGTGTTGTCCGGAAACGCGTGCGATTGATACGGCGTGAAATCGTAAACGGAAAAATTCAGCGTGCCGCCGTACGCCAACACGCGGCCGCGGATGTCGAGATTGGCCGCGCGCAGCGAGAGCGAGCCGCCCACCGGCGCGCGCACGAGCGTCCCCTCCGGAATCTCGATGTCGCCATCGGGATTGTTGATCGTGACCGCACCGAAACCGCCCATGGAAAAAATGTCCGGCGAAAAAACGACCTTCTCGATGCGCGCAAGATCGAGCGGTGCGGCGTTGCCATTCGCCTTCTCCGAAAACGCCGCGACCGCGGAAAGTGCCCCGGCATTTCCAAAAACGATGGCAGGCGGCGTCGGCGAATAGACTTGGTAAGCCGCGAGCTTTGCGTCCGCCGCCTCGAAGTTCAGCGCCAGCGCGGAGGGCGTGGCCATCGTCTGCACGGTGCGCTGGCGCGGGCCGGAAACGGTGTGGCCGAGCAGTTCACCATCGAGCGCCATCGTCGGCGCGGTGATCGTGATCGAGCCACCACTTTTTCCATCCACGTATCCTTCTTCATGCCGCGCGTTGCTGAGCAGGAGCGGGTTTGTGAAGGTTTCGCTCAGGCCGTACTTCGGATGCGTGATGGTAAAAGTGCCGTCGTAAATCCCTTGGAAAACGCGATCGGGCGTCGCCTGCGCGATGTCGAGAATTTGCCCGCCGGAAATGACGCGCGTCGTTTCCACCATGCCGCTCTCGAACTGCACCGAGCCGCCCGACACGTCGATCTTTGCGCCGCGCTGCATTACCACGGAATGGCCCGCCGTGAATTGCACCGTGCCGCCCGCCGTCGTCAGTTCACCCACGCCGCGCTCGATCAGGCCCACAAATCCGCGCGCATCGCCGAGTGGTGTGCCGACCCAGTCGCGACCGGAAAACGTCCCTTTCTGCCGCAGATCGAGATTGAGCGTGACGGCGCGCAGCAGGCCGGTGCGCTGGAGCGGCGAGTCGGCGAGTTCCGCGCCGCGCAGTTCGAGCGTGAGAATATTTTGCGCGATCGGGACGAGCACATTCGTCGTGCCCGCGACGCTGATGAGCGCGCCCGCATCAAGATAAATCTGGCCCATGCTGAAGATCGTCGCGAACGCTCCGCTCTGCGGCAGTCGCGCCCCGGCGAGCAGCTTCACGTCCGCATTGGGCGCGAGCAGTGTGGCGGCGTTTCCGAGGTGGATGTTGCGGCCTTCCACGACGACTTGCGACGCGAGCGGGAGCGTGGTGCCGGCGATCGTTTTGGCACTCGCGAGTTCGGGCAAAATTTCCAACGCGCTCCCGGCTCCGAAGGTGACGAGGCCGCTTTCCGATGGAGAAAAAATCGCGGGCGAATTTGCGTCCGGCGAAAACACCGTCGAGTCGTAGAGCGCCTGCAAATTCACGCTGCCATTCAGCGTGACGGAAGTGGTGCTCGAAATGACGCCCGCCTGATTCACACTACGCCCGACGATCGTGACGTTCGCGCGCGGCGCTTCGATCAGGCCGGAGTTCATCACGTTGCCCGTCACCACGAGCGGCGTGCGACAGGATGTGCCTTCCGCCGGATAAACGGTCTCGCCGACGAAAACATCGAGTCCGCGCACGCGCGGATCGCTGCTCGCGTGCGCCGCCAGGCCGACTTGCAAACCCGCCGCCAAAATCGCTTGTCCATCCGGCACCGAAATCGTGCCCGCATTCACCACGCGTGGCCCGATGAGCGTGATGCGTCCACCGACGCCCGCAGTCGAAGTCGGGCTGCTGAGTTTGGCCCCCGGTTGCACCACCACGTCGCCGTACGCGCCGTCGTCCGTGTAAGCCGGATCGGGCGTGAAGGCCGGGGTGCCCTTCGCGCCCGCCTCAATCGAGATTGCGGAGAAAAGGAAATGTCCGTCGGGATTGTTCAGGATGCCGCGCGCGAGCAACCCTTCATTCACCGGCAGCGACGAGGCGACGAGCGAGTGCAGATTGATCTGCGACGAACCGCCGAAAAGGATGCCGTTCGGATTGATGAGAAACACCTGCCCGTCCGCTTCAATGTTACCGAGAATCTGCGACGGCGAGCCGCTCGTGTCCTTGATCTTGTTCACCGCCGTCCACTGCGTCCGCGCCTCACCCCCTGCACTTTGATCGAATTTCACCGTCGTATTTTTCCCGACGTTAAAGGTCTCCCAAGTCATCAGCGCCTGCTGTTTCGTCTGCGAAACCGTCACCACCGTGCGTCCGCCCGCCACGCTCTGCTGCGGCGTCAGCGCCCCGCGCCACACGCCGCCCGTTGCGACTTTCAGACCGTCCGTAGCCAGCCCGTTCGGCACATTCGGCAGCGGCACTTTGGGAAGGTTTGGATTCAGCCCGAGATTGTTGCCGCCTTGGATCGCCGCATTTCGCGCCGCCGTCTGCATCGCCTTCACGGATTGCAGCGCCTGCGTGGTGCGTGCCAGCGCATCCTGCGCATTTAGCCGCGCCGAGTCCGCCGCCGCCGCCCCGATCGCCGGTGCGCCTTTTCCCGAGGAACCCGCCGACGACGAGCCGCTGGAAACGCCACCGCGCAGGATGTCGCCCGCGTGCGCCTCGACGCCGACCAGCATCGCCAGCACAAGGCCCGCAACGCGTGGAACGCGAAACCGCTGGCGCGCGCGGACGCGCAACGCTGGGCCGTCCGGGAGGTGCGATAATAAAGTCACGCGAAAAGCAATCGCCTTGGAATCGCCGTCGTCATGTTACGATTCGCGACCAGGATGTTACGGTTTGATGCGCTGCGCCGAAAGTTTGTCGTCGTACTCATCGACAAGACTTTCCAGCCGCGCGCGGGTGATGCCGACGAACGGTTCGCGCGCTGTGATCGCTGTGCCGAGCCCGAATTTTTCGTAACGCGAAAGCACCTCGCTCGCCGTCTCAAACATCTTCGCGTTCTTGGTCCGCTGATCGGCGACCGTGCGCTGAAGCTGGATCGTCTGCGCCGCCAGTTTTACCCGCTGCTCTTCACGCGTCTTCGCCAGTTCTGTGGTCTTTTTTAAGGAAGTATCAGACTTCGCGAGCAGCTCCGTCACGCGCGCGACATCCGCCGTGCGCGCGGCAATATCCTCGTTCAATTTCTGCGCCGCCTTGTCTGCTACCTCCTTGTCTTCGGTGGCCTGTTTGGTCAGCGCCGCGATCTGCTCCTCGGCTTTTTTGATCTTCGCCTCGCGCTCGGTCTGCCCGGCCAGCAACGTCGCCCGTTCGGTCTCCGCAGCGCGAAGCTGGAGCATCGTGGACTTGAGTTGCTCGCGCAGCCGCAGCTCTCCGGCGCTGGCCTGCTGGGCTTGGGCGAAAAGTGGCGTCGTGCTCAACAGGCAGCTCGCGAGAAGGGCGAAAGTTTTGGCGTTCATGGTTAGAATTTTCCGTTGAGATCGACTTGGAGGACGTCGCTTTTCAAAGGCGGGCCGGCGATCTGATCCGCGCTCAGCCACTTCAGGCCGATCGAGAATCGCTCCGAGAGCGCCACCGTTCCGAAGAGCGAAAAGCCCTCCATGTTCGTGCCGCCGTTTCCGAAATCCGAATCGACGAGACCGTCGATGACTGCGTCGGATTCGATGTGGCGATAGGTCACGCCGATCTGCCAGTCCCCACGTTTTTGCAGCGCGGCGCTGCCCGCTTTGAGGCCGAGGATCCACGCCGAGTCGCCGCCGGCATAGTGGCCGACGTTGCCGATGCTGTTGTTCGATCCGCGATTGTTGATCGCGATCCGGTCGATCGCGCCACGGTCGAAGCCGAGGTTTTTGATGTATTCGCCCCAGACCGAAACCGTGACCGGCTCGAAGCCCGAGTATTCGATTTTTCCCGTCGCGGAGATGGGCCGGAATTTCGACGCGAGACCGAAGTATTGGAACTGGTTCGTCGTCCCGAAATTGTTCGACGCATTCGGCACGATGTTGCGCAGCGGCATATACGTGTTGCCCTTTTGCGCGAAGGACGGGCGGCGATTGTCGGTGCTGCCCGCGTCGCTGCTCGTGAGCGGCGTGTAGGGATCGCTCAGCTTTCCGTCCACGCCGTCGAAGTAATAATAAGCGCCCGCGAGTTTGATCGTGAGATCCTTGCGCGGCTTCAGCTCGAAGCCCGTCTGCGCGCCGTAGAGCCATTTGTCGCTGCTCTTAAATTTCGCGGGCTGGTTTGAGGAAAAGTTGAAATCCGTATTGAAGATCGGGAACGCGCCGCCCGCGAAGAACGGCGTCACGCCCTTGGCGATTTCATATTTCGTCATGATCGCGCCGCCGTCGAAACCGACGTCGTCGTCGTAGATCGCTTCCGTGCTGAAGAACGGATTGTCGAAGCGACCCGCCATGATCGAGAAGGCCTTGCCCGCTCCGAGATCGGCTTCCCATTTCAAATAACCGCGATCGAGCCAGATGGCGTATTTGCTAAAATTCCCGCCTTGCCCGCCGCCCGCGAGGCCGAACGATTGATTGGTCGAAACGGGCGTGTTGCTTTCGCCCGTCGCGAGGCGCATCCCGGCGCTGAAGCCGTCGCCCATTTCGACTTCGGCGGCGAGGCGCAGCCGCAGGCGGAAGCGCGTGCGATCCTGATCCACATTGAGTTGTGGCGAAAAAACGGTGCCGCTTACGTCGAACGGCGAGCCGGTGTTGATCGCGTTGAAATTCGGAAACGCGCCGGTGTTGTCGTTTCCGCTCGGGAAATAATTTGCCTCGTAGCGAATGCGCACGTCGCCGCCCACACGGAAGCGCGTGACCCATCCGGGCAACTTGTTCGGCGCGGCCCAGTTTTCATTTTTCGCCTTCGTCATCACGTCATTGCGGATGTCGTCGCGGAGCTGTTTTTTCACACTCTCGGGAATGTAAGTGACGCGCACCGCGTCATCCGGCATCGGCACTGGATCGGCGATGGCTCCCGCCACGACGGCCTGCTGCACCACGACCTGCGCGGCGGCGATGGCATCCTGCTGAAGCTGCGCGCGCGCAATGGTCGCATCCGCTTCCGCCTGCTTCAGTAAATCCTTCGCGTCGTCCTCCGTGAGCAGACCTTTCTGCACCATGCGTTTGATGAGGTTGATCGTGACGTTGAAAGACGGCGTGTTCGCCCCGGCCCCGCCCATCAGTTCGCCAGGGCCATTTTGCGGTGCAGGCTCGGCAGGTGCGGGAGGAGCGATTTGCGGCGTGTCGGCAGCGGGTGCCACGGGGTCCGCTTGCGCGATTTCCTGCGCAGCGGGAGAGGCCAGCGACGAGAGCAACAACAGGGCGGCAGATCCTTCGAGAATCGATTTTCGAGATAACATTCGCGTTCCGTTAAAAAATGGTTGGTGGGCGGGGCGTGGTTTAATTTGGGCGGCGCGCGGTGACCCGCATCACAATCGGCATCGGCATTCCCTCTGGCGGCGGTTGATCGAGTTGCAGGCCGGTCAGCACTTCATCGCGGATCGCCGCATCCATCGCGTTGTCGCCCGTGGAACTGCCGAGGACCGCGCGCGTCACGCGCCCTGTCGCGGGATCGACCCAGATGCGCACTTCCAAACGCGCGCTCGCCTTCCGGGTGCGCGGATTCTTCCGCATCGCATCGGTGATCCGCGTCTGCACCTGCCCGGCGTAGTAACCCCATTTCGTCTTCCCGCCGTCAGAGCGTTTGCCAAAAAAATTGCCGGGCCGCTGTTGCGCGACCGCCATGCCACCGCTCGCGGGGCCTTTCACCGCCGTGTCGATCTGCGGCGTCGGATCAGGCTCTTCTTCCTTCTCCTCCTCCTGCTTGATCATCTCTTCCTTCATCTGCTCCGGCGGGGGTGGCGGGGGTGGAGGTGGAGGCGCTACCGGTGGGAGTTGGATCTGCACCATCGTCGTGTTCTCCTTCCGAGGCCCGCCGCCGCCCGCCTTCGAAAGCACCTTCACCGCATAGCCGATACCGACACAGGTGAGCAGCCCGATGATGACCGGCGCGCCCCACCGCTTAAACCCCGTGGGTTTCTCATCATCATCGCCCCAGTCATCGTGCGCGACCGGCTGCGGAGTTTTCGGTTTTTCGAGCGTGGCGAGGTTGCCGGGTTCTTCGTCGTGCGGGTTCATGGAAAAAAAGGTTGGCAGGTTAGCGACCGGCGGATTTCGTCGCGAGGCCGACTTGTTTGATGCCGAGTTTCACGACCACACCGAGCACATCGGTGACGGCTTGGTATTGCGTGCCGCTGTCACCCTTGATGATGACCGGCACGTCGGGATTCTCCGTCTTCGCCTGCGACAGCTTGGACTCGAGCGAGACGAGTGTGACTGGCTCGCGATCGTAGAAAATGTTCCCCGAGTTATCGATCGCGATGGCTTTCACCTTGTTCTTCTCCGTCTGCTTTTTCGGCGCATTACTCCCGCGGGGAAGGTTCGCCTTCACGCCCTGCACCGTGGCCGTCGTCATCAGGATGAAGATGACGAGCAGCACGTACGCGAGGTCCAGCATCGGTGTGATGTTGATTTCGTCGTAAGGTTTGTCGTCCTGGATTTGCATGGCGCGTTATTTGGAGGCTTTGGTGGCAAGCCCAACCTGTGTGATGCCGGTCTGGCCGATAACGTTGAGCACATCCATGATGCGCTGGTACTGCGCGACGCGGTCGCCCTTCACCACGATGGGAATGTTCGGATTCTCCGCCTTCATCTGCGCGAGCCGCGATTCCAGTTCGCTCAAGGTTACGGGTGAAGTATCCAAAAACACCTTTCCCTCCGTGTTGATGGTAATCGCCTTCACCTTCGGCTCCGCGAGGTTCTTCGTTGCCTTGCTACCCACGGGCAGGTCTGCCTTCAGGCCCTGAACCGCCGCCGTACACATCAGGATGAAGATGACGAGCAACACGTACGCGAGATCGAGCATCGGTGTGATGTTGATGTCGTCGTAAGGCTTGTCGTCTTGGATTTGCATGGCTGTGTCCTTAGTGCCCGCCGCCGCCGTCCGATTCGTTGCCCTTTTCCTTGTAAAACTCGGCCATCTTCGTGACGAACTCATCAATGAAGATGTGCATATCGTCCTTCGCGTCCTTCACCCGGGACAGGATATAGTTATAGCCAAATAGCGCGGGAATGGCGACTGCCAGCCCGGCCACGGTCGCCAGCAGCGCAGCCGCGATACCTGGCGCGATCGCGTTCACATTTACTTCACCCGCCGCCGCCACCGCGGCAAAGGTAATCATAACGCCGACCACGGTGCCGAGCAGGCCAAGAAAGGGTCCGCCGGAAATACAGATCGTGAGAAGCACGATGAGCTTGTTGATCTTCTGCGTCTCGCGCACGAGCCCGCCATCGAGCGCGGCGCGGATCGCCTGGATCGAGCGTCCCGCCAGCCCGCGCCGGATGCCTTGTGAGCGGTCACTAGCCAGGCGATGCCGGATTTCCTCCACGCCGATGTGATAGATCCGATACACGGACGAACGGCGCAGCTTCTTCACGTTCTCCTTCGTCACGCGGCCACCCATCGTTTTCGATTTTTCTACGTCATCGTCGTCGAGCACCGTGAGGTCCGAAGCCACGAAGCGCCATTGCTTCATGAACATCTCATTGCCCGTCGAAAGCGCGTTCAAGTAACGCGTCTTG
>JANLQB010000017.1:0-15255 GCA_031367565.1 Verrucomicrobiota bacterium | reverse complement strand
AAAGGCGCGATCGGTTACGCCGACGGCATGTTTTACTGTCTCGATGAAGGCAGCGGAGCGGTCGCTCTCATCGAAGCATCGCCGAATGGGTGGAGCGAAAAAGGCCGCTTCAAGCTCGATCCGCAATCCGCGATCCGCAATCCGCAGGGCCGCATCTGGACGCACCCCGTCGTCGTGAATGGCCGGCTTTATCTGCGCGATCAGGACCTGATTTACTGCTACGCGGTGAAGTGACGTGGCCCGGGCCACCAGCCCGGGAGTATGACTCCGCTCGCCCTCGAACTCCGCGTCCGCATCGCGCATCGCGGACCGATTCCGTTTTGTGAATTCATGGAGGCCGCGCTGTATCATCCGCAGCACGGCTACTATTCATCCGGCTGCGCGGCGATCGGACGGCGCGGCGATTTCATCACGAACGTGAGCGTCGGCCCGCTCTTCGGAAGGCTGCTCGCGCGGCAGTTCATGGAAATGTGGGAGCGCCTCGGCGCGCCTGCGCAGTGGACGATTGTCGAGCAGGGCGCGCATCGCGGGGATTTTGCCCGCGATGCGTTGAGCGGTTTGGGGGAGTTTGCGCCCGAGTGTTTCGCGGCGACGCGGTATGTGATCATCGAGCCGGCGGCTGTGCTGCGTGCCGCTCAGGAAACCGCCGTGGCCGGATTGCCAGTCGATTGGGTTTCCAGTTTGGAAGAGCTGGAGCCTTTCACTGGCGTGCATTTTTCAAACGAACTCATCGACGCCTTCCCAGTGCATCTCGCGGTCCGGGGCGATGGACCGTGGCGGGAGCGGTATGTCGATTTGATGGAGGACACGTTTACTTTCACGGACCGGCCGCTAAGTGAACCGCGCCTGTCCTCCCGGCTGTCGATCGTGGATCGGATGCCTGGCATGGATGCGACGTCCGCGACGAATCCTTTCACCACCGAAGTCAATCTCGCCGCCCTCGACTGGCTCTCCACGCTTGCCACCAAAATCCAGCGAGGAGCCGTGATCGCCATCGACTACGGCTACACGCGCGAGCAGTTTTTGGAACGCCGCGCCGGCACGCTCAGCGCTTACGCCGATCACCAGCGCGCGCCCGATCCACTCGCGCGTCCCGGCGAGATCGACCTCACGACGCACGTCGAATTCACCAGTCTCCTCGAGCATGCCGAACGGAAAGGGTTCCGCCTCCACACTTTCACCGACCAGCATCGATTCATGGTCGGCCTGGGCGGTCGTCATTTCACCGATGGCCCAACGCCGCCCGCCGAAATCCGCGCCTTCAAAACGCTGATGCACCCCGGTCTGCTGGGGCAGGCTTTTAAGGTAATGATCCTTGAAAAATAGGAGAGCGCGCTCCCCGGAATTCCCCGGACGAGCGCAAACCTCTACGCCGAGATATTCCGCAGCAGCTCGCATAGGGCGCTGATCTGCTTGGTCGAGTGCTTTGCGGAAAGGGTGACGCGCAGGCGCGCGGCATCGCGGGCGACGGTGGGATACCGGATCGCGGGGACGAAAAATCCTTTGTCTGCGAGAAGCTGCGATGCTTCCACCGCCGCTTCCGGCGGGCCGAGCACGATGGGGACGATCGCGCTCATGATTTTGCGCCCGCCTTTGAAAAGGTGAGGCATTTCATCCGCGAAAAACGCAAGGTTTTCGCGCAGGGTTTGCCGACGTTTTTCGCCGATCGGCGCCATCATGAATTTGACGGCAGCCGTCGCCGCCGCTGCGACCATCGGAGTCGGCGCGGTGGTATAGATGAAACTGCGGCTACGATTGATGAGTAGGTCGATGAGGCGTCGCCCGCCGCAGATGTAGCCGCCGCTGACGCCGAGCGCCTTGCTCATCGTGCCCATCTGGATGTCGATGCGTCCGGCGAGGCCGAGCTGGTCGGCGAGGCCGCGTCCGTTTTGGCCGATGACACCGACCGCGTGTGCTTCATCGAGGAGCAGCAGCGCGCCGTAACGGTCTTTGATTTCCACGATCTCCGGCAGCAGCGCCCAGTCGCCGTCCATACTGAAGACGGATTCGGTCGCGACGACCACGCGCGCGTCAGGATGATTTTCGCGCGCCCATTGGAGATGGCTCTCCAGCTTGCCGAGATGATTGTGCGGGAAGACGCGCACGAAGGCACCGCTCAGTTTCGCGCCGTCGATGAGGCAGGCGTGGCAGAGCTTGTCTAAAATCACGACGTCATCTTTCCGGCAAAGTCCGCCGAGCGTGCCGAGCGCCGCTGCGTAGCCGCTGGAAAAACTGAGCGCTGCTTCCGTCCGCTTAAACTCCGCGAGTTTTTCCTCCAGCAGCACATGCGGCGTGAGCGTGCCGCACACGAGCCGCGACGCGCCGGAGCCGACTCCGTATTCATCGATCGCCGCCTTCGCCGCCTCGCGCAGCGCGGGTTCCGTCGCGAGGCCGAGGTAGTCGTTCGACGAGAAGTTGACCATCTTCTTACCGGCAAATTCCATCGCGGGCTGTTGCGCCGATTCGAGCGTGCGCAGCTTCCGCAGCAGCGAGCGCGAGCGCAGTTCTGCGAGTTCCTGGGCGATGGTGAGGGACATACGGGAAGGATGAAGTCGGAGCTCGGAATGCGGAAGTCAGAATCCGGAGCTTCCGCGTTCCGCGCTCAACGTTCCGGGTTTCCTACATCGTCAGTCCCCACGAGAGGAGCTTGTAGGAATCGACCCAGATTTTTTTGGAATCGCCGAGGACGACGGAGATGATGTCGCGTCCGTTGTGAGTCGCGCTCGAGATGAGGCAGTGGCCCGCAGCTTCGGTGTAGCCAGTCTTCATGCCGTTGCAGAGCGGGAAGTTTTTCAGCACCTGATTCGTGTTGGTGAACGTCTTCACGTGACCGTCCGCGTAGCGGAAATCGAGCGTCTTCAGGCGCACGATGCTGCGGATGGTGCCATTGCGATACGCGGCCATCGCGACGCGGGCCATGTCGCGCGCGCTGGAATACTGGCCGGGCACCGGCAGGCCGTTGGGATTTACAAAATGCGAATTGGTCATGCCGAGCGCGCGCGCCTTCGCGTTCATTTTCGCGGCGAAAGCCTCAATGCTCCCGGCGTTGTCGCGCGCGAGGCAGCGGGCGACATCGTTCATGCTTTTCACGAGCAGGATTTGCAAAAGCTGGCCGCGCTCATAGACCTCGCCGGACTTGAGATAGAGCTTCGAGGGCTCGGCCAAGGTATCCACCGGCTCCACGACCACCCGCCCGCCGAGGTTCCCGCTTTCCGCGATGATGAGTGCGGTGAGCAGCTTCTGCGTGCTCGCGACGGCGCGGGACTGGTCGGCATTTACCTGATGGAGCACCTGCCCGCTGTCCGCATCGAGCACGATGGCGGCGGCGGCGGAGATGAGCGGCGGGCGGCCATCCTCGGACGCGATGAAGGGTTCGAGCGGTTCAGATTTTGGCGTCGCCGAAGTTTTGGGGGCGATGAATTGGGTTGGACGCGACGGCTTTTTTA
Source organism: Verrucomicrobiota bacterium (assembly GCA_031367565.1). Lineage (GTDB taxonomy): Bacteria > Verrucomicrobiota > Verrucomicrobiia > Chthoniobacterales > Chthoniobacteraceae > JANLQB01. Next base: position 11,809 of record JANLQB010000017.1, on the reverse strand, counting down.
GCGGCTTTTTCTGGGTCGCCGCGTGGGCGGGCTGCGCCAGGGAAAACGCGAGAAGCGCGGCGAAAATCTGGATCGTTCGGAAAGTCATCGGTGCGTGTGTAGGGAATTTTTAGCAGGGCGCAAGCCGTGGCTACTCGTCGATTTTACGCGCGACTTCCGCGTCGGGTGCTGCGCCGAGGTCGAGGGCTTTTTGGTAATGGCGGCGGGCGAGTTCGATCGCGGGCGGCTGCCGTTGCAGGTAGAAAAGCGCGAGGTTGAAGTGCGCTTCGGCGTAATCGGGCTGGAGTTCGATGGCCTTTCGCATCTCGTCTTCCGCGCCGGAGTACCAGCCTTTGCGGCCAATCGTGACGCCGAGATAGTGATGCGCGCGGGCGTTCTTCGGATCGAGGAAAACGGCCTGTGCGAGCGCGGCGAGGGCGGCGTCCAGCTTGTCCTCGTCCTGCCGCACGATGCCGAGGAGCGTCCAAGCCTGCGCCTGTGTGGGATCGGCGTGGACGGCGCGCGCGAGGGCGGATTCCGCTTCGCGGGGATTCTTGCGGCGGTATTCGGCGATGCCGAGATTCAGGAGCACGATCGGGTCGTTCGGTGTGACTTTCAGGGCTTCATCGAGGACTCTTTTCGCGCCGGAGAGATCGTCTTTTTGCATGAGCGCGATGGCGCTTTTGATGAGCGGCTGCGTGTCGCCGGACGTTTCGGTTGGCAGGGGCGAAGAGCGGAATTTTACGGCAGGCTTCGGCGTCGATTTTGGCGCGGCGCTGGCGGTGACGGCGAGCGCGAGGAGGATCGCGGCGGCTCGCATTTATTTCGTGCCGCCGAGTGCGCGGGCGCGCTCGGTGGCGGCGCGGACGGCGGAGATGAAAGCGGCGCGGGCTCCGCCGGCTTCGAGGGCTTCGAGGGCGGCGATGGTGGTGCCGCCGGGGCTGGTGACTTGATCGCGCAAAATTGCGGGGTGCAGGCCGGTTTCGAGGACCATTTTGGCGGAGCCGAGCACGGTTTGCGCGGCGAGTTGCAGGGCAAGATCGCGCGGCAGACCCATGAGGACTGCGCCGTCCGCCATCGCTTCGATGACGAGGTAGATATATGCCGGGCCGCTGCCGCTCACGCCCGTGACCACGTCGATGAGCGGTTCTTTCACCGCGACCACTTTTCCCACCGCGCCGAAAATGATCTCCGCGATCTTTTCGTCCGCTGCCGTTGCGCCCGTGCCGAGTGCGTAGGCGGTCGCACCTTCCCGCACGAGCGCCGGGGTGTTCGGCATCACGCGGATGATGCGCGTGTCTTTCCCCGCGGCCTCTTGCAAAGCGGCGAGCGTGAGCCCGGCGACGATGGAAATGACGAGCTTCCCGGCGGTATCGAGCGCGCGGAGAGCGGCGAGGGCGTCGTTTGGTTTCACGCAGATCACAAGCGCATCGGCGGCGGCGGCGACTTCGGCGTTGGTCGCCAGCGCGGTGACGCCCGCTTCGGCGGCGAGCTTTTGCGCCGCGGCGGGGAAGATGTCCGTGACGAGCACGCTCTCGCCCGGCACCGCGCCACTTTGCGTGATGCCGTGGACGAGTGCGGATGCCATTTTGCCGGAGCCGATAAAACCGAGTTTCATGGCGGGATCAATGGCGTGGCTTTCCCGGAAAGGGAAGCCCGGACCGCGCGCGCGAATTCCCAATGTGCAAACGCCGCGCGGCTCGCTACAGTCTCGGCCCGATGTCCTGCACGAAAATTGACCCTGCCCTGCACCAAGCCCGCAAGCCGGATTGGATCAAGGTGCGGCTGCCGTCCAATCCCGTTTTCTTTTCCACCAAAGCGCTGATCTCCGATCTGAAGCTGCACACCGTTTGCGAGGAGGCGCAGTGCCCGAATCGCTGGGAATGCTGGAGCGCGGGGACGGCGACTTTCATGATCGCGGGGGATCGTTGCACGCGGGCCTGCGGCTTTTGTGCGGTGACGACGGCGAAGCCTTTCGCGCTGGAAGCCGACGAGCCGGTGCGCGTGGCGGAAGCGGTGAAGCGGATGAAGCTGAAGCACGTCGTCATCACGGCGGTGGCGCGGGACGATCTGAAAGATGGTGGCGCGGCGCATTTCGCGGAGACGATCCGGGCGACGCGGGCGGCGAATCCGGGGACGGTCATCGAGGTGCTGACGCCGGATTTTCATGGGAAAGAGGAATGCCTGCGCGCGATCGTGGACGCTGCGCCGGAGGTGTTTAATCACAACATCGAGACGGTGGAACGGCTGACGCCGCTGGTGCGTTCACGGGCGAAATACCGGCTGTCGCTCACCGTGCTGAAACGCATGAAGGAACTCGCGCCCGCGATGGTGACGAAGAGTGGGATGATGCTCGGCCTCGGTGAGACGGAGCCGGAGATTTTTCAAGCGATGGACGATTTGCGCGAGGCGGGCGTGAGCGTGCTGACGCTCGGCCAATATCTGCGCCCGACGCCGCAGCACCTGCCAGTCGTCGAGTATGTGCATCCCGACACGTTCGCGCTGTATCGCGAAGTGGCGGAGCGAAAGGGCTTCGAGCACGTCGCGTCCGGCCCGCTGGTGCGCAGTTCGTATCACGCGGCGGATTTCGTTCCGGTGAAGCATTAAAAAATGACAAGGTCCCCCTGGAAAATTCTCCCCCCGCGTGGCACGGGCTCCGCTTTTTCCAGCAGCGCCATGATCACGCGCTCCAACACCGCCGCCCTCATTCCCTGCTATTTCGAGGAGAAGCACATTCAGGACATCGCCCGCCGCACGCTCGCGCAGCTCGACCAAGTGCTCGTGGTCGATGACGGCTCGACGGACGACACGGAATTTGAAGCGCGCGAGTCCGGCGCGGAAGTGATCAAGCATTTCGTGAATCAGGGCAAAGGCGCGGCGATCAAGACTGGCCTTCACGTTCTCAGCATGCGGAAGTCGGTGGAATGCGTGCTCATCCTCGATGGCGATGGTCAGCATTTACCGGAGGAAATCCCTGCTTTCATCGAAGCCGCGAACGAAACGCACGCCGCGATGCTCGTGGGAAATCGCATGAGCGATACGCGGACGATGCCTTTCGTGCGGAAGATGACGAACCGGTTCATGTCCGCGCAAATCAGCGAAGTCTGCGGCCAGCCGATCCCGGATACGCAGTGCGGATTCCGCATGTTTCACCGCGATCTTGCGGCGGCGCTGTGCGAGACGGTGAGCAGCAAATACGATTTTGAAACGGAGATGCTGGTGATCGCGGCGCGGCGCGGCGGCTCGATCGCGGCGGTGCCGGTGAGCACGGTGTATGGCGATGAAGTCAGCAAGATTCACCCGCTGCGCGACACGATCCGGTTCTTTCAATTGATGCACCGGCTGAAACACGCCGCGTAGCCCGGAGTTGGCCTGCGGGCTGCTATTCAAGGGAGCATGTTACTCTTCTTGCCACTCAGAATGCTGATGCTTTTCGTGACCGGTATTTCGCGGACGATTGATTGATGGCGCTCCCCGGAACTCCCTGCAGCCCGCCCGAGCTACGGCACGCGGTTGATCATCCGCCCGTCGAAATACGCTTCGAGATTCTCGACCGTGCATTGATTCCGCCGCAGCACGGTCTCTTCACTGTTGAAGGCAACGTGCGGGGTGAAGACGACGTTCGGCCTTTGCAGCACAGCATCCGCAAGCATCAGCTCTTCGAGTTCGCGCACGCGCTCGGCGTCGCGCGCTTCACCGGCGAGCGCGTCGGAGCGGAGGTGTTTGATGATGTCGTCGGTGATGATGTGCGAGGCGGTGTCGCGCAGGACACGCTCGTCTTGCAACACGTCGAGGCCCGCGCCGCTGATGATCCCATTGTCGAGCGCCTCGCGCAGCGCGGACGTGTCGATGAGCGCGCCGCGAGCGGTGTTGATCACGATCGCGCCGCGTTTGCAGCGGGCGAAGGTGTCACGATTCAGGATGTGATACGTGCGCGATGAAAGCGTGGCGTGGAGCGAGATGATGTCGGAGCGTGCGAGCAATTCATCCAGCGGCACGAAGTCGAATTGCAGCGTGCGCGCGATGTCCTCCGGAGTCTGCACATCGTACGCGATCACCTTCATCTGAAACGCATGCGCGATCGACGCGACGCGCTGCCCGATGTGCCCCATCCCGATGATCCCGATCGTGCGCCCGCACAGATCAAACGCGCGCGTGTCTTCGTAGGAAAATCGCGTGGGCGCTTTCGCCGCAGCCATCACTTCGCGGAGGCGGCGAGACAGCGCGAGGATCAAGGCGAACGTGTGCTCCGCCACGCTCGTCTCGCTGTAGCTGTTCACGTTCGCGAGCGCGATGTCCCGGGCCTTGAGTGGAGCGAGATCGAGGTGATCCGTAGAATGCGAGCGCGTGCAGATGAATTTCAGCCGCGGACGATTCGCCACGAATTCCGCATCCACGCGATCGGTAAGAAAGACACACACGATCTCCGCGTCTTCGGGCACCTCTTCCAGCCGACCCACAAACACGATCTCGTGGTCTGCGAGCGCCTGCTCAAAGAAATCCCGCTCGGAATCTTCGGTTTCGACAAAATAGATGGTCACGCGTGCGCAACGTATGGACGCCACGCTGTGAAACCAACCGAATCTTGCGCGATTGCATCCGGCCTTTGATCCCAGCGCGTTTCTCGCGTGAACATCGCCGACGTATCAGCGAAGCTCACGGCAAATGCCCGATCCTATTTCAGATGAGAAACCGCGCCGTTGGTTTCCTCGGTTCACTTCCCGCGAAGGCGAGATCCACGATCACGATCACGACGACGATCACGACGACGATCACCATCACCCCGAAGGTGAATGGAAACTCCAACTCGTCGCCAGCGCCGTGTGCGCGGTCCTGGGGCTGATGGCCGCCTTCGTCGCTGGGCCGTCCGTGTCGCTACCGCTTTTCCTCGCGGCGTATCTCGCCGGAGCGTGGTACACGGCGCAGGAGACTTGGGAAAAGCTGAGCGAGGGCGAGATCGACGTGCATTTTCTCATGCTCGCCGTGGCCGTCGGCGCGGCGGCGATCGGGAAATGGGGGGAGGGCACGATGCTGCTGTTCCTGTTTTCGTTCTCCGGCGCGCTCGAACATTTCGCGATGGAGCGCACGCAAAAGGAAATCAGCTCGCTCTTCGATTCTGCGCCGAAGACCGCGATCGTGCTGGAGAATGATGGCACGGAACGCCTCGCGCCGGTGGATGAATTGGTGGCCGGCCTGCGGCTCTCGGTGAAGCCGGGCGCGCTCTTCCCCGTCGATGGCGAGATCGTGAAGGGCGACACCACCGCCGATGAATCGAACCTCACTGGTGAAGCGACGCCGGTCGAAAAGCAGCCGGGCGATTCCGTCCTCGCGGGCACGCTGAATCAAGGCGGACTCGTGGAGGTGATCGTCTCGCGCTCCGCGCAGGAAAGCGCTCTGCAAAAAATCATCCGCCTCATCCAAAGCGCCCAGCGCAACAAAGCGCCCGCGCAGCGTTTCACCGACAAATTTGGCAGCCGCTACACGCTCGCGATCCTCGCGCTCACGGTCGTCATGTTTTTCGTCTGGTGGCTCGCGCTGAAACACGCGCCGTTCGTTTCCACCGCCACGCAGCCGAGCGCATTTTACCACGCGATGACGCTGCTCGTGGTGGCGTCGCCGTGCGCGCTCGTCCTTTCGATTCCCTCCGCCATCCTCGCCGCCATCGCGTGGGGAGCGAAGCGCGGCATCCTCTTCCGCGGCGGGGCGGCCGTCGAGGAACTGGGCGAGATCACGCTCGTCGCGATGGATAAAACGGGGACGCTCACGAGCGGCGATTTGCGCGTGGAGAAAGTGGAAAGTTTCCCCGCCGGCCAGGAGGACAAAGTGCTCCGGCTCGCCTACTCGCTCGATCGACATTCCACCCACCCGCTCGCCCGCGCGATCGTGCGCTACGCAAAAAAGAGCGGCGTGGAATCGGAAGAAACCACCGCCTTCGAGCAGACGCCTGGAATGGGAATCCGTGCGCACGTTGGCGGCGAAGAAGTGCGACTCGGGCGACGGTCTTGGATGGAAGATAACGCGCGTGCGACTTGCGCTTCCGTACTGATGCCCGAGCGCATCGGAGTTTCCGAAGTCTGGCTCTCCGCGGGTGCGCTCTACGGTCGCGTGCTCCTGCGCGACGACGTGCGCCCCGAATCGGCCGGGCTCATCAAAGCGCTCCACGCGCGCGGCTTGAAAACGATGGTCTTAACCGGTGACCGCCAAAGCGCGGCGGACAATCTCCGCGCCGAACTCGGCCTCGACGACGTGCGCGGCGAACTGAAGCCGGATCAGAAACTCACCATCATCGAAGGACTGAGCAAAGACGGCATCAAAGCCGCCATGATCGGCGACGGCGTGAACGACGCGCCGAGCCTCGCCGCCGCGCACGTCGGAGTCGCGATGGGCGCACGCGGAAGCGACGCCGCGCTGGAGCAAGCCGAGATCGTCCTAATGAACGACAAGCTCGAAAACTTCCTCGCCGCCTACGAACTCAGCCGCCGCGCCCGCCGCATCATCCAGCAAAACCTCACCATCTCGCTCGGCGTCATCGTCGTGCTGGTCGGTTGCGCGCTCTTTGAAAAAATCCCGCTCACCGTCGGCGTCTTCGGCCACGAAGGCAGCACGCTCGTCGTCGTGCTGAACAGTCTGCGGCTGCTGTTCATGAAATCGGAGCGATGAAACTGATTCACTCCGCGGACTGGCAAATCGGGATGCGCTTCCGCCAGTTTGGCGCGAAAGCGGAAGTTTTGCGGGCGGCGCGATTGCGAACCTTGCAGCGCGGGCTGGAGCACGCGGCCACGGTTTTCGCGGACGCGTTTTTAATCGCGGGAGATTTGTTTGAGGACAATCAAGTCGATGCTGCGGTGGTGCGCGCGGTCTTCGATTTGTTCGCGGAATTTTCCGACGTGCCGATTTTCATTCTGCCCGGAAACCATGATCCTGTGGACGGTCCCGGCTGTCTGTGGCGGCGCGCGCCGTTCGCGCAGCTTCCGGTGCATGTGACGATTTTTCAAAAGGCGTCCGCCATTGAGGTGGCCGGCGGCTGGCTGATTGCGAATCCACTTTCTCAGAAAAAATCGACGGTCGATCCGTCGCTCAAGATCGCCGAACTCGCGGCGACGCTTCCGGCGGACGCGATCAAGATCGGGCTTACGCACGGCTCGCCCGCGATCGAGAGCCAGCATCAGCCCGACGACTTTCCCATCGCGCTCGACGCCGCGACGCGCGCCGGTCTCGACTACCTCGCGATCGGCCACTGGCATGGCGCGCTCGCGCTCGATGGCGGGCGCTTGCTGATGCCCGGCACGCCGGAGCAAACGAAGTTTGACGAAGCAAACGCCGGTGCGGTGCAGGAAGTGGAAATCGCGGTGCATGGTGTCGTGCCGAAAGTGACGCCGGTGCGTGTGGGCGAGTTGATGTGGCATTCGTGGACGTTCGATGTCGGGAATGCGGACGCCGCCAAAGCGAGCCTCGCGCAAAGCCTGGGCGCAGTCGCGGCGGAGAGCGTCGTGGTGCGCGTGGCGCTGCAAGGCGAGGCGTCGCCGGAAGCGGTGGCGTCGGCGCGTGCATGGCTGGAAACCGAACTCGCTCCGTGTCTCATCGCGCAGATCGAAGACCACAGCACGCTCGTGCTGACGGCGGCGGAACTCGCCGATTTGCAGAGCCGGCATCCGCTCGTCGCCGAGGTGCTCGCGGAGTTGCGCGATCTTTCCGCCGGTCGTCTGAGCGCCGCGGATTTGCAGACGCTCAGCGCGCAAACCGGGGTGCCATTTGAAGGACTGACGGAATCCGTCGCGGAATATGCGCAGCGCGTGCTCTTGCGCGAACTGCGGGAGGTCGTGAACGCATGTTGATCGAGACGCTCGAACTCGAAGGCGTCGGCCCGTTCCGCGGACGCGTGAGCGTGGGGCCATTTGCGCCCGGCCTGAACGTGCTCGCGCAGCACAACGAGTGGGGAAAGAGCACGGTTTTCAAAGCGATGACGCGCGCGCTTTTCGACAAGTACAGCTCGCAGTCGGAGGAGATCAAAGCGCTACGGCCAAAGGGTTCCTCGCTCTCGCCGCAGATCGAAATCGTCTTCACGGCACGCGGCGGACGCTGGCAGTTGCGCAAGCGTTTCCTCGATGGCAAAGCGAGCGAGCTGCTGCGCTGGGCAGGCGGCGCGTGGGAGCGCACCGATGAATCCGACAAGGCCGATCAGCATTTGCGCGAATTGCTCGGCGCGCAAAAGCTGGAAGGCCGCACCGTGAAGCCGGAGACGTGGGGCCTGCTGCGTTATCTCTGGGCGCGGCAGGACGAGCCAGCGGATTGGCCTGCGTGGGACGGCGCGAGCGGCGATGAAGCGCGGCGGCGACTCGCCACGGTGGAGCTGGATCACACGTTGCGCGCGCTCGTGGCGCGGCTCGATGAACAGCGCGCGGCGATCTTCACCGACAGCGGTCGGCTCAAGGCGAAAGGGCCGCTGGAGCTGGCGGAGCAGGAAGTCGCGCGTCTCGAAAGTGAGCGCACGCGGCTGCAAGAGCGGCACGATGAGACGGAGAGTTTGCAGCAAAATTTCGCGCGGCTTTCCAGCGAGATCGCGGCGCTGGAAATCGAGCGCACGCGTTTGCGCGAAGAAGCGGCAGCCTTGCAAAAAGAAGCGCACGCGGCGGAGCGCTGGCAGCAGGCGATTGGCGTTCATTCGGTGGATTTAAAGCAGGCGGACGAAGCGTTGCAGCAGGTCCGGCGCGATCTTCAAACGCACGAACGACTCGCGCTGGAAGCGGCGGCGTTGGGCGAGAAAATGGCGGAGGAAAAGGCGACGGCGCGACGGGTGGAAGAGCAGCTTCCCGGATTGGAAACCGCGCTCGCCGAAGCGCAGCGCGGCGGGCAAAGCGCGCAGCAATCGCGCGAGATCGAGGAGCGAAATCTGGACCGGCTCCGCGCGCTCCTCCGCTGGCGCACGGCGATGGACGAGGCAAGCGCCCTGAGTGTGCAGAAAGCAAAAGTGGAAGCCGCGCAACGAACGCTTCGCGAGGTGGAGGAGCGACGGGCTACGCTGCCGACGCTGGCGGTAAAACGTTTGCAGAGTTGGCGCGAACTTGAACGGACCATTCGCGAATCCGCCGCGCAGATCGACGCGCTCGGACTGCGAGTGACGCTGACGCCGGACAAGGCGGCGACCGTGGAAATCGACGGACACGCGCAACCGTTTGTCGCGGGCGAAGGCGAAATTTTGAAAGCGCCACAAGCGATGACGCTGCGGCTCGACGGGTGGGGACAAATCGAAATTCGTTCCGGCGCGCGCGAAGTTGGCGAAATCGAAGCGACGCATCGCGCGGCGGAATCGCGACTCGGGCGGGAACTCGGCGAAGCCGGTCTCGCCACGCTCGCGGCGGCGGAGAGCGCGGCGCAGCAGGCGGCGGAACTCGATCAGCAAAGCAAACCGCTGCGCACCACACTCGCGGATTTGCTCGGCGAGCAGGCAGATGCAGCAGCGCTTTCCGCCGCGACCACGCGCGCACAAGCCTCTGCGGAAGAACAACACCGCATCGCGCGTCCGGATGAAGCGGACACCGCGCGCACCGCGAACGTTTTGCGAAATGAAGAGCAGGCGCTCGCCGCGAAAGCAAAAGTCTCGGCGCGGCAGGCGGACGAACTCGCGAAGGAAATCGAGAATGCCCGCGCTAAACTCGAAACCGCGCATCGCGCGTGGACGGCGTCGCTTGCCGAACAGACGACGCTCGCCGCGCGCCGGACCGGATTGCTCGATCAGCAGGGGCTGCTCGCGGGCCGTTATCCCGGCGAACTCGCGGCGGCGCTCGCGCTGGCGCAAAGTGAATTCACGCGTGCGGAAGCGCGACTCGCCGAGGCGCTCCGTCAACTTCCCGCAAATGCCGAAAAACTACCCGCGCGCAGCACACGCGCGATCAACGCCGCCGCAGATGCGGATGCGGAAGCCGAACGCAAAAACCGCGAGCGGCGCGACCACGAAGTGCAACTGCGCGAACGCGGCGGCGAAGGACTCTATTCGCTGCTCGCAACCACCGATGAGAAGCTGGAACTCGCGCGCCGGGAAGCCGCGCGGATTCGCACCGAAGGCTGGGCGTTGCGGCTCGCCGCCGAATCAATCAAACGCCGCGAACAGCGCGCGATCCAGACCGTCCTCGGCCCGCTCGAAGAGAGGCTGAGCGCCGTGCTCGCGGAACTCACCGGCGAGCCATCACGCCGCGTATTTTTCGATGAGCATCTCGCCATCCGCGGCGTGGGTCGCAGCGAAGACGAACTGGTTCCTTTCGACGACCTTTCCCGCGGCACGCGCGAGCAACTGCTCCTCGCCCTGCGCGCCGCCATCGCCCTCGAAATCGCGAAGGACGAGCCCGCGTGTTTGATCCTCGACGACGTCCTCGTGCATACCGACGCCGTGCGGCAGCAGAACGTGCTCGATTTCCTCCAAACGCTTTCCCAGCGCGTGCAAATCGTCATCCTCACCTGCCACGCCGATCGCTACCGCGGCGTCGGGCAATTGCTCGCGGTGACGCGATAAGGAACTCGCCGCTTGCGCGCCGGCGTGCGGTCGGTGCGAGCAGTCCGCGACGCTAAATCTTCGAAGCGGCTCCGATCGGATTTCGCTGGCCGGTTTGTCCAGGCGATGAGGACGGCGTCGGAAGGTTCAGCGCGAATTCCGTCCACTCGCTGTCCGATCGCAGCAACTTCAGATCGCCTCCGTGCGCGCGGGCGAGTTCGCGAGCGAGGCTGAGGCCGAGCCCTTGGCCGGGTGTGTCGGGTTGCGGAATGGAGCGGAAAAAGCGCTCGAATAAATGCGGGATGTGTTCGGGCGCGATGCTCGGGCCGGTGTTCGCGACGGTGATGATGAGTTCCGCGGTGCCGGCCGAGGTGGTGACGCGGACGGAGCCGCCGGGCCGATTATACTTCACCGCGTTATCGAGCAGATTGAGCAGGATTTGCCCGAGGCGACGCGGATCGACGGTCGCGATCAACGCGTCGGGTAGAGTTTTCTCGATCGTGATGCGTCCTGGCTCCGCCATGATGAGCGCGTCATCGGCGCAGGCGGTGATGATTTCCAAAACGTCGCACGATGCAAAATCCAGCTTCAGTCGGCCGGCGTCCGCGCGCGAAAGGAGCAGCAGACTTTCGGTGATGCCGGTGAGCCGGTGCGTTTGCTCGAGCAGCGCGGAGACGGCGGCTCGATCGGTGGTGGCGAGCGTGGGCGATTCCACCAGATCCTCGATGCTGGATCGCAGGACGGTCAGCGGAGTTTTGAGTTCGTGCGAGGCGTCGGCGCTGAATCGCATGGCTTGGAGAAAGCTGGAGTCGAGGCGGCTGAGCATCGCGTTCAACACGTCTGTGAGGCGTCCGATTTCATCGGCGACGCCGGGAGTCGGAAGCCGACGATGGAGATGGGCGGCGGTAATTTGTTCGGCGGCAGCGGTGATTTCGCGCACTGGCGTGAGCGCCTTTTTCGCGAGCCAGTAGCCGCCAATCGCGCTGAGGCCGACGGCAATGGGAAGGCCGAGGAAAAACCACGTTAGCAGTTGCCTGGAGTCGGCGTTGATCTCTCTCAGCTCTGTCGCGAGCAAGAGTTTGATCCCGCGTTCCTCGAAAACGCCGAGCCGCGCATTTTCACGGCCGATCGTGATCGTATGCGCACCCGCTCCGAGCCGGGGAATGCTTCCTTTCTTTAGATCATGCGAGCGATACAGCGGCGGCCCGTCGGCGGAGTCCACTTCGATGAAACGCTCCGTGCGCGTCAGCGGCAGGATCGCCTTCACGTCCGTGCGCTTCTGCCAGTCGAGCCCTGCGCCGACGCGTGCGACTTCGCCGAAAAAAGTGTGCGCTTCGTTCTTGA
>JANLQB010000005.1:0-6451 GCA_031367565.1 Verrucomicrobiota bacterium | reverse complement strand
CGCGTTGCTGGTGGGCGCTTACATCGATACTGCTGAAAAGCAGGAGACGCAGAGCCTGCTCGAAGAGCTGGAGGAACTCGTGAATACGCTCGGAATTCCGGTGATCGACCGGATGCTCGTCTTTCATCGCGAGCAGCACGCGCGGTATCTCATCGGGTCGGGAAAGGCGGAGGAAATCTCGGCGTTTGCGAAAGAGCACGCGCTCGACGTGATTGTTTTCGACAATGAGCTTTCGCCGAGTCAGCAGCGGAATTGGGAGGCGCTCACGGGCGTGGCAGTGATCGACCGGCAGGAGGTGATTCTCGATATTTTTGGGAAGCGGGCAAAGACGCGCGAGGCGCGGTTGCAAGTGGAGCTGGCGAAGCTGCAATACTCGATGCCGCGGCTCACGCGGGCTTGGGGGCATCTCGTGCGGCAGGGCGGTGGGATCGGGGCGAAGGGCGAGGGTGAATCTCAGCTCGAGCAGGATAAGCGGCGCATCCGTGGCGCGATCGACCGGTGCAAACGCGAACTCATCGACGTGAAGGAAGCGCGCGCGACACAGCGGAAAGATCGCAAGCGGACGCCGGTGCCGAACTGCGCGATCGTCGGCTACACGAACTCCGGCAAATCCTCGCTGCTCCGCCGGCTCACGGGCGCGGACGTGCTCGTGGAAGACAAACTTTTCGCGACGCTCGACACGACCACGCGGAAAGTCGCGCTGCCAAATAATCAGCCGCTCCTGCTCACCGACACCGTCGGTTTCGTCCGCAAACTGCCGCATCGTCTCGTGGAAGCCTTTAACGCCACGCTCGAAGAAGCCGCGATGGCCGATTTCCTCATCCACCTGCTGGATGCCAGCCAGCCGAAGGCGGTCGATTTCTATCATACGACGTTAAAAGTCCTCGCCGATCTGAAGGCCGACACGAAGCCGACGATCGTGGCGCTCAACAAGATCGACAAAGTGGAAGACCCGGCAGTTCTTGCTGGCTTGCGCCAGCATTTCCCCGATGCGCTTTTCCTTTCCGTCCACACGGGCGAAGGAATCGACGCGCTGCTCGCCCGGATGAGCGACCAGGTTTCCAATGGCGCGGCCGTGCGCACGTTGCGGCTGCCGCAGAGCGCGGCGGGCGTCATTGCGCGGCTGCACCGGCAGGCGAAGGTCATGGAGACGAAATATGAGGGCGAAGAAGTGTGGATCAGCGCGCTGCTGCCGGTGCGGATGGCGGAGGAATTTGCGGAATTTCTGGTCGCGGACGGCCCAGAAAAAACTTCAGCAACACCTCATTCTTCGGCGACAAGTTGAAATCCGGTTGGTAAACAGCCGTCCGGGCAAACCGCAACGCGCTCAATCATCTACCGCAATCAATGAAAACATTTTTGGATCGTTTCAGACGCAAAGGAAAGGGCGACGAGCTCTCCGAAGGCGTCCACGATCTTTTTGCGGAGACCAGCGGTGGCGCGACGGAAACCAAGACGGGCGCGGCGGTTACGGAGAATGGAGTGGGAACTCACGCGAAGCCGACGGGTATCACGCTGACGCCGGTCCCGACTCGTCCGAGCGAGGATCACGTGCGGCTGGAGCTCGGCGATTTCCTGCACCGCATCCCGCAAAATCTGCTGCGTCCCGGGCCGCACAATGTTTCGACAGAGCTTCTTTTTAATATCAACGAACTCTCATTGTTGATCGCGAATGGGCAGACGACGATCAATCTTGCGGAAATCCATCGGCGCGTGCCGGACGTTTTTAAGAGTGAAGTGAAGGTGGAAGATAGGGTGGAGATCCGCTTTCCGTGGCAGAAGCTGATGCACCTAGTGAAATCCCCGGCGGAAGATCCGAGCAACGCCAGCGGCATCACGCCAGCGGCGGCAGAAGCGCTCGCGCAAAAAATCCGAAGTCGGCGTCCCGCGCGGAATACGCCGCCGATTTCCGGCTCGCCGACCACAAAGACGCCGCCGGCTCCTCCGACGCCCGCGTTCCGCGAACCTACTCCCGAGGAGAACGCGCCGACCGAGAAGCCCGGCAAAGCGAACTCGCAGCAGCTGAGCTGGTTCACCAAACCCGGTGCGGAAGAGCCGCCCGATGCGCTCACAACACCGGCATTGCCAGCGCCTGTCTCAGCCGAGTTGCTCGCCGCCGATCGCGAAGCCATCGCCGAAGAACGCGACCGCGCGGTGGCGGAACTCAATCGCACCAAGTCGGATTTAGCGTCCAAGATTTCACAAATCGAAGAGCACAAACAACTCGGTAGCCAGCAGGCGCAGAAAACGGCGGCGAGCATCGCGCAGCGCGACGCGCTTCAGCAGGAAGTCACCGCCAAGGATGCGCAACTCGCCTCGCTCTCGTTGGAAATCGCCGCCCTGAAAAACAGTGGCACCGAAGTATCCGGCGCGACGCGGCAAGGGCGCGATACGCTGCTCGCGGACCTCGCGAATTTCCGCAAGGAACTCGCCGAGAAAAACGAGCAGATCGAGTTTCACCAAAGCATGGGGACGAAAAGCGCGGAGGACGCTGCGGAGCTCGCCGCCGATCGCGATGCGCGTCAAAGCGAAGTGGCCGCGAAGACTTCGGAGTTGGAGGCGCTTCGCGGCGAGCTTCAGGAAATCCGCAAGGGCGGTGGCGAAAAATTTGCCGCTGTGGCCGAGGAACGCGACAGCATCCGCGCCGAACTCGCCCGCGCCCGCGAAGAGCTCGCGGCGAAGATCAGCGAAGTGGAGACACAGAAAAGTCTGGCCGACAAGGCGGCGGAAGAATTCATCGCGGCGGCCTCCGAACGGGACGCGCTGCAACTCGCCCTCGCGGAAAAATCCGGTCATTTCGAATCGCTCCCCAGCGAACTCGTTTCCCACAAAAAGGGCGGCACGGGAAAAGTCTCGGCGATCGAGCACGAGCGCAACTCGCTGCTTCAGAAAAAGACGAAGCTCACCGAACAGCTCGCGCAGGCGACTGCCGGGCTCGCGGCGAAACAAAAAGCCGTCGTGGAAAGCGATCTTTCGCGGAAGGAAAATCAGCGGCAGCTCGAAGAATTGCAGAAGCGGATCGCCGCGTTTGAAAGCGGCCAGCGTGCGACAGCGCAGGAGCTCACGCGCGAACGCGAGACGCGGATCAAGGCCGAGCGATCCCTCGCCGCCGCTGAGCGCGCGCGGCAGGAGGCGTCGGCGCTGATCGAGTCGATGCGCTCGGAAACGAAACGCGAATCGGATTCTGTGACGCGCAAACGGGAGTCGGAGTTTGCCCGCGCACAGAAGGATTTGCAGGGGCGGATCGAGGCGCTGACCGAAGCCAATAAGAAGGCGCTGGCCGAACGCGACGAGCGCACTCAGGAAATCGAGACGGTCCGCAACGAAGCAGCGGCGGCGATCGAGTCGATCAAAGCGTCTGTGAATGCGGAGGCAGCGCAAGGTGCGCCATGGGAAACGCGAGCCATCGCGGGTTTTGAGGAAGACATCGCGAAATATCGCGACCGGATCAAAGCGTTGCTCGGCGAACGCGATGCGGCTGCGACGACCGCCGCTGCCCAAATCGAAGAGCTGACCCACGCCCGCGACACGGCGGCGCTGGAGTTGGAAAAGGCAAACAGTGCGATCGCGAAATCCACGTCGGACCAGGCTGGAACGATCGAAGAACTCCGCGCGAAAGCAGCCACGATCGAGCAGGAGAAAGTCGCGATCATTGAAGATCTTGACCAAACCCGGAAGGCGCTTGCGGAGCGGGCCGAACTCGAAAAATCGGGTGATTCCGCGCTGGCCGATACGCGCCGGCAGGTGGCGGAACGTCAGCAGTCGCTTGATGCCGCAGCGAGCGAACGCGCCGACTTTGATAAGAAGCTCGAAGTCGCGGCCAGCGAGCGGGCGGAATTACTCGCGAGCCAGCAATCTGCATCCAGCGAGACGGCGGAGAAATTGCAGGCGCAGGAAAAACTGGCCGGCGATTTGCGGTCCGAGATCGCGGAACTCAAAGCCTCGATCGACACGACCGCCGCCGATCGCGCCGGGCTCAAGCAGCAGATCGACGACGCGAACGCGCGGCTGGAGCAAGCAAAGACGGATTACGAGAAGCAAGTCTCCGAACTCCACACCGCTCACGAATCGCAACTCGAAAGCCACCGCGCCTCGTCCGGCGACCTGGCGAAAACCGTCGCCGAACACACCGCGCTCGTGGCCAGTCTGCATCAGCAGATCGAGGAATCTAAATCCGCTCACGCCCATCTCACCGGCGAGCACGGCAAGGCTCACCAAGATCTCGAAGCCGCGATGTTGCTGCTCGATCAAGCACGGGCCGATCACGAAGCCAAAGTCGCCTCGCTCCAGGCGGGGCACACGGAAGCACTTTCCAAACACCAATCCGCTTCGGAAGAGCTGAGCCGGATCGCGAAGGAACACGAGCAGGCTGTCGAAAGTTTCCGCGGTGAAATCGCAGGACTTCACGACGCAACCAAAGGGCACGAAAGCGCACGCGCGCAGCTTCAGAAAGACCTCGAAGCGGCGATGGCGCTGCTCGATCAGGCGCGTTCGGAGCACGACGCACAAGTCGCGAAGCTCCAAGCCGGCCACGAGGAAACGCTTTCCAAAGAGCAAGCTGCCGCGGAGGAACTTGTTCGTTCGGTGAAGGATCAGGAGCAGGCCGTCGCAGCGCTGCGCGGTGAAGTCGCGGAGCTTCAAAAGTCGGCGAAGGAGAACGAGAGCGAGGGCGCTCAACTCCAGAAAAAGCTCGATGCCGCGAAAGCGGAGGCGAAGAAAACGAAGGCGGATTTTGAAAAACAACTCGTAGCGGCGCGAGCCGGGTACTCCGAACTCCACGCGGCACATCAGGTCGCTACGAATGATTTCAGCGCCGCGCTGCTGGCTCACGAAGGGACGGTTGCGACGCTGAAGAATGAGATCCAGCAGCACCTCACCGTTTCGGCCGCGGACCTCGAAAAAACGAAAGCCGAACACGATCAGCAACTCTCCGCGGCGCGCACCGAGCAGGCAGAAGTCACGTCGAAACTCCGCGCGGCGACCGACGATTTCGCGAAAGCCAAAACCGAACACGCGAGCGCGCTCGCGGCATTGCAGGACGCGCTTTCCAACACGAAAGCGGGCGCGACCGGGCAGCTCGAAAGCGCCCGCGCGGCGCACGACGAACTGCGCGCCCAAATCGCGGAGCAGGAACGCGCTTTCAACGAGACGAAGAAGGAACTCGAAAATCGCGTCGCCGATGCCGAGCGCGCCACCGCGGAAATCGCGGACCGCGCGCAGTCGCTCGATACGATCGTGCGCAATCGCGACAACGCGCTCGCGGAACGCGACGCGGACATCGCGCGCCTGAAGGAGGAGCACGAAACCGCGCTGGTAGCGCGCGGGCACGAGCATGCGGCCGGGCTGGAGTCGCTGACGGCGGAGAAGGATCGCCAGCACGCGGCGCTCACCGTCGAGCGTGCGAAAGTGGTGGCCGGGCTGAGTCGCGAGCGTGACGACTTTGCGGCGAAGCTCGCGGACTTGGAGCAATCGCTCACCGCGCAGATCACCTCGCTCACCGAAGCCCGCGACGAAGCCATCCGCGAAAGCGCGGCGCTCGCCCAGCGGCTCGCCGCTTTCGCCGTCGAGTCCGACGGCAAATTTGCCGACTTGCAACGTCTGCACCAGGAAGCCGTCAGTGAACGCCAGACGCTGACCTCGCAACTTGATGCCGCGCGCGAAGAGCACAAGGCGCAGAGCGGGGTTTTTGCACGCGAGTTTAAGGGAGTCGTGAAACAGCGGGATGACGTCACAAATGCGCTGGGCACCGCGCGTGCGGATTTGGCAGAGAAGTCCGACGCGCTCGCTCGCGAAAGGGCGAATCTCGCTGAGGTCGAATCGGACATCGCCGCACGTTTTGAACGTGAGGTGACGCGGATGCGCCGCGAGCGCGACGTGCTCGTTCGCCAGCGGGATGAATTGCATGGACGCATCTCGAAGATGGTCGAGGAACAACGGGAGATGCTCGAAGAGTTCAATGCGCAGACCGCCCGGCGTTCGCCGCAGCCGACCGATGTGGTACAGAAACCGCACACCGAGCGGAAACGCACCGCGAAGGAATCCAACGTGATCGAAATCACCGCTGCTGACATCGTCCCGCACCACGAGCCCGATCGCGGCATCAATCTCCCCCGCGTCCGCCCCGTGCTCATCCGGCCACCAAACGTCCGCATTTTGTAGGAACCCAAGGAACGGTGGTTTCCCAACCACGGACCCCCAGCCCCGCGCAGCGGCACACATCCGGGACGGGGAAAATGGCCGCTCCTCGGATGGGTAGCTTGGTGATTGGGAAACCATCGTTCCTTGTTTTCTGAAAAGGCATCGACAGCGCGGAATCCACCTTCGACATTCGCTCCCCAATGCATACCGGCACCTCGATCTTCATCCGCGCTTCACGCGAACGAATCTTCGAAACCGTGCGCGATCTCACGAAATGGCCGGAGCTTCTTCCGCATTACCGCTGGATCCGATT
>JANLQB010000913.1:0-5902 GCA_031367565.1 Verrucomicrobiota bacterium | reverse complement strand
GAGGCGACCGTGGTTTGTTGCTGCACAAATTCCATCCACAGCGCGCGGTCATCCTTCAGTAGATCGAGCTTTCCGGGCAGGCCGAGATGATGCCCGTGCTGGCGGAGAAGCTTCACGCAAAAGCTGTGGATCGTGCCGAAGAACGCGCGGTTAAACGCAGCCAGAACATCGAGCGAGACGCGCGCGTCGAGGATGCATTGGCGCGCGCGCTGCTGCATCTCGTCGGCGGCGCGATTGGTGAAAGTGACGACGACGAGCGCGGGCAGCAGATCCTTGGCGCGCGGGTCGCGGGCGATGGTGGTGATGCGATCGGTGATGGCGCGCGTCTTGCCGCTGCCGGCCGATGCGACGACGGAAAAATTTCGATCAAGGTCGGTGATGAAGCGGTCGCGCTGCGGCTGATCGATCGGCGCTTTCATTGGGAGGCCTCGCTAAATGCGGGATGGGTCCGTTCCCATTTTTGCTCCAGCACATCCTCATCGATGGCGAGCGTGGCGAGTGGGTAGTCGGCGTTGAAGGCGAACTCGGATCGCAGCGCGCCGCGCATTCCGAAGACGCCGCGCTCCTGCATTTCGAAGAGACCGCGCAGGAGCGCCGATGGCGTGGTGAAATCGATGAGCGTGAGCTGCGGTGTGTCGAGATCGAGATCGGGCGTGAGGATGCTGGTGCCGACGTTTTGCGCGCCGCGCTCGTGAAGGGCGAGGGCGTAGAGCGCGAGCTGGAGGCCTTCGCCGGTGATGAGTTTTTTGGCGGCGAGCGCTTTGCGATTTCCGGTTTTGAAATCGACGATCCACGCATCTTCGCACTCGGCGGAAGTCGCGAGGATGAGATCGACGCGACCGTGGACGTGCAGGCCCGCCTGGTCGGTGAGCGGGATCGCGGTGTCCTGAAAAGTCCATTCGGTCGCGACGTGGGTGCGGCCTTTTACATCGGCGATGTGTTGGGCGAGACGCCCGGCGATTTGGAAGGCCTGCTGCCACGACGAGAGCCACCACTCAGGCATCGGGCGTCCGCAGGTGCGGAGGATCGCGCGGATGCGCTCGCGAAACGCGGACGCGTTTTCCGACACGATGGCGACGATGCGCTCGGGCGAGGGCAGCGCTGCGAAAGCGTTGCGCTCTTTCGCCTCGGAGATCGCGCGGAGCCAAGCGTGAACCCATTGGCCGGTCGCGAGACTCCACGGCGTTTCGTCCGAATCGTTCGCAGCGGCGACGCCGAGCGCGCGGCGCATCCAGACGAGCGCGGGCGTGGTGAGCGCCTTTTCCCAATCGGTCGCGGAAAGGCGCAATCCATCGGCGAGCGCCGCGCGAAGGGAAAATTCGTATTCACCGAATGGTTTCGTGGCGTCGCGGCGCGCGTCGAAAGCGATGCGCGTTTGCTGTACGGCGGCGAGATCGGGCGCGCGGTTTTTCCAAAGGCGGCTCGCGTCGAGCCAGTGTTTCGTTTCCGCGCGCAGCTCAGTCATGGAGCCTTGTGAAACGGCGCGACCTCTCGCGCAGAAATAGAGTCGCGTAAAAAAGTCGCTCGGGTTCAGGCGGCGATCCGGCGCGGCTTCGTCGTACAGTTGCGCGGTGGCGGCGACGGCGACGGTAGCGGATTCGAGCGTGTTGAGAAATTGGCGCAGCGCGATGTCGCGGCGCTGTGTGGGGCCGAGGCAGAGCGTCTTTCCTGGCTCGACGGTTTCATGGCCTTCGCCCTGCCGGCCTTGCGTGATGGCTTGTTTGTTGAGCGTGCGGACGCGTTTATTCAGCGCGTCGATTTCATCCTCGCCGAGAAATCCCGCGTCTTCGAACGACGGGGGCCACTGGCCTTCGCTGAGTCCCGCGGCGATGAGATGCGTCCACGCTTGCGACTCGGCCTGGAGGCCCGGCAGCAGATGCACGCGGCTGTAGGGATGATTGCCGGCGATGGCGCGCGTGGCCCGCCAGGAGACGAGCGTTTCGCGCAGCCAGCGCAGCCACGTGCGGCGCGAAATCTGGAGTGCGCGCGATGCGTTCCAGTCTTTCGCGAGGCGGATGAGTTCGTCGGCGCGCTTTTGCCAGCCAAGCTCCTGGAAGATGTCGCGACTTTCCGTGATGAACGTTTCGAGCGTCGCGCGCTCGGGCAGCGACGGCAGCGCGCGGATGCCATCGGCGATCGAAGCCGCGTGGCGTTTGCGCGGATGCTGGGTGAAAAACTCGGCGACGACGGCGAGGTCGTCGAAGAGCAGATCATTGAAAAGGCGCGTGAGGGTGTCTTCGATTTCGGCCAGCGGAGTGCCGCCGAAGAGATTTGCGGGTGCGTGGTATTCGCGGAGAAAACGCAGGAGGGCGGGAGTGCGCGGGCTTTCCTGAAGCGCGAGCCACGCGGGCCAGGCGGCGTCTTCGAGATCGCCGGGCGCTTGATGCGCGAGGCCGTCGTTGTGCGGGATTTCCAGATCCGCGAGCAGTGCGGCGACGCGGCGCGAGAGGGCTCCGGCGGCGGGGAAAATGATGCCGAGCCGCTCGCACGTAGGATCGGCGAGGAAGTGTAGCGCTTTGGTGACGACCGCTTGCGCGTGCTCGACGGTGTCGTGGCCGATGAGGAATTCGACTTCGCGGGCGGGCTCGCGGTCCTGCTGCGTGGTCGGGAGTTGCAGGACTTCGACGAGCGGGCGCGGCGTGTCGTCGGCGGGGACGGGCGCGGCTGCGCCGAAGGTTTCCTCCCACGTTCCGATCCAGGTGGCGTCCAGCGTTTCCGCTTCGGCGCGCGGATCGGTGAGGCAGACGGTCGCGCTTTTCGCGGAGAACGTGGCGGCGGCGAGCAAGGGCCAAAGCGGCCAGTGCGCGGCGTCGAATCCTGTGATGAAAAGCGCGGCGAAATGCGGGCGGGTGGCGCGCGCTCTTTGGAGCAGGGCGCGATCGGCGGCGTGCATGGTTTGGAAGCCGGCGTCGCGCGCGAGCTTTTCGAAATCGGCGACGATCGGGCGCAGCGCGGCGGGGCCGGTTTGCGAGAAATCCCAGCCGCCCGCGCTCACGAGATCGACGGCTTTCAGCAGACGATCCGGCGAGGCGGCGACGCTTGCCCCGGCATCGCCGCAGCGTTCGGCGGCGGTGGCGAGGAGCAGGTGCAGATGCTCGCGAATCGGCACGCGCGTGGTGATGCTGAGATGGCGGGAAAGGCGTTCGCGCAATTCGCCGGGCGTGATGAAATGCACGCCAAGCAGGCCGATCCCGGCGGACAGCGCGCGCGCTTTCAAATAGTAGGCGTCGCTGCGAAAGGGCACGACGACGGCGACCGGTTGCCGCTGTCCCGATGCGATGGCGGCGGCATTTTTCAACCACGGGAGAAAGACGCTCTCGTGCCCGGAGGCGGCGTGCGCGGCGGTGTGGAGGGCGGTGCTCACAAGGGACGGGCACGCGCGCGCAGCCTGCGCGATTTTCTTTCGCCTCTACCGGGCTTGCCCGTGCTAAGCGCGTAGGCGCTTTCCAATCCGCAATCCGCAATCCGCGATCCGCAATTCTTCAAAGCCACTTTTTCCGGCGGAAAAAAATGATCTGCGCGACGGAGATACACACCATGATCGTGACGCACACGACATAGCCATAAGGCTGGTGCAGCTCGGGCATGTTCAACGGTTTGTTGCCGCCGTCGTAGTCGAAATTCATGCCGTAAAGCCCGGCCACAAAAGTCAGCGGGATGAAGATGGAGGACATGACGGTGAGGACGCGCATGATCTCGTTGGTCTTCATGCCGACGGCGGAAAGATACAGCTCCATCAGGCCGGAGTTCACGTCGCGATAAGTCTCCAGCAGGTCCATGATCTGGATCGTGTGATCGTAGCAATCGCGGAGGAAGACCTTCGTGGAGTCGGCGATTTTTCCGCTGTCGTCGTGGAGAAGCGCGGTCACGACATCGCGGCCTGGCCACACGTAGCGGCGCAGTTGCATGAGCGTGCGTTTGTTGTGCTGGATCTTGGCCACGCAATCGCGCGACGGCTTTTCGAGCACCACGTCTTCGAGCTTCTCGATGGAATCGCCGAGGATTTCGAGCACGGGGAAACAGTGGTCGATGATGGAGTCGATGAGCGCGTAGGTCAGGTAATCGCCGCCCGATTTACGAATCCAGCCGCGGCCTCCGCGGATGCGTGCGCGCACGGGATCGAAGACGTCCTGGCCGATTTCTTCCTGGATGGTGATGAGCAGGTTTTTTCCGAGAAACATGCTGATCTGCTCGCCGCACATGCAGCGTTCGACGTCGTAGTACACCATGTCCATCACGATGAAGAGATGGTCGGCATAGCTCTCCACCTTGGGGCGCTGGCCCATGTTCAGCACGTCTTCGAGGGCGAGGGGATGCAGGCCGTATTTTTCGCCGATCGCCTTGAGGACTTCGATGTCGCCGAGACCGTCCACGTCGAGCCAGCGGACTTTTCCATCGTCGAGCGCGGGGTCGGGCAGATCGGCGAGGTTTTCGATCGTGCGCTCGTTCAGCGAAGTCTCGTCGTATTCGACGAGCTTGATCACCGGCTTTTGCGGGTCGCACTCGGCGGGGATGGGCATGAGCGTGGCCGGGGCGGAGCCGGGAGCCGGGAAGCGGGAGCGGAACATGAGGCGCGGACTCTACATCACCGCGCACCAAAATGCGTGCGCGACTTCGGGCTTCGCGATGTCGTTGTGCGCGCCCGAGGTGCCGCCGCCTTCGCAGATGTATTTCGTACTTTCGATATTGTAGAGCTGACCGGGCTGGAACTCATACGGGTAAGTCGCGGACTGGAGATCGATGTCATTGATCGCCAGACCGGGGCCGCGTGCGCCGAAGGAGCCGACTGCGCCAAATTTCGGGAGCGTGCCGGGAGCGAATTGCACGTCGCCGCGCGCACCTGCTGCGATCGGGTAGTAGCGTCCGACCGCCGTGTCTTTCGCGGAGATCGTCGTGAGGATCGGGCCGCTCACTTTTCCACTCGTAATGACGGAGCGAAAGAAACCCGCGCGCCCTGGCTTCGACGGAAGGTCTGAGCAAAACGACCACAGCGAAAGCGCGCCCTGCATCAGCGCGAGCGTATTCACCGGGCGCACGAGCTGCCCATTTCCACCCGGCCCGGCGAGCGTGGATGAGACCACGATGCAGCCAAAGCTGTGGCCCATCAGATGCACGCGCACCTTCGCGCCGCCGATCTGCTGGATCTGCGTGAGAAATTGAAACCCGCCCGTTTCTCCAAACGCCTTCGCGCGATCTTTCATCTTCCAAAACGTCAGCGTCCGCAGCGGCGCGAGCAGCCCGCCGAGACTCGGCCAGCCAAAGCTCACACCTTCCAGCTCCGCTTCATACACGCGATCGGGGTCAAACGGCTCGCGATCCGCGCCGGGATCCGCATCCGCGCCGCCCGCGCTCAAGCCGGCTTCCGCATTCAGCGTCACGTAAGCCGCGCGCACCTTTGGCGGCAGCTCATCGGGCGCGATGTCATTCAGCGCGGCTTCCATGATCGTCTGAAGCGCCGTCCGCGCCGCCGGCGTGTCCGCAAGACGCTCCGCGTAGGCGTCCACGAAATCATTCACGGGCGATTCACCCGGCGCGAAGGAAACATTTCCCGAAGGCAGATCTTCATCCCCCCACGCGAGGCTTGGCCAGTGCAGGCCGACGAGCAGCGGATGAAAACCACCGCGCGCTTTCTCCATCGCCGCGCGATCCGTCGTGCAGGCACCCATCGCGTCGATCCACCGATCATACTGGCGCACCGCCGCCGGCACATCGCCCTGCCAGCCGTGGCTCATGAGGAAAACATCCGTGATCAGTTCATCGCGCAAAGCCGCGAGCACCTTCTCGCTCATCTGGCCATTCGGATCGTCCGTGCGCTCCCTGCCGGAGGAGTCGAAGGCGATCAGGTGATATTTGATTCCGCCGGGTGAAGTTTGGGTAGGCATGGTGGTGAAAGTTAAGACCT
>JANLQB010000958.1:0-1833 GCA_031367565.1 Verrucomicrobiota bacterium | reverse complement strand
GAAAATCATCGCGCAAAAATACGGCGAACGCACCTACCAGCAGGCGCGCAACGACTGGCATCGCAACGCCCACGACGGCTTCCTCACCGAACTCGGCAAATACAATCTCGGCGAACGCGACCTCGCGATGAACGTGAACTTTTTCAGCAAAGTCACCGTCGATGGCGCGGGCGCGATGCGCTTCCACGAAAACAACTCGCCGCCCGGCGCGTTCGTCGATCTCCGCGCGGAAATGAACACACTCGTCATTCTCAACACCTGCCTGCATCCGCTCGACCCCGCGCCCACCTACGCCCCGAAGCCCGTGCATCTCACCGTCTGGACTTCGCCACCACCCGCGCCCGACGATCTCTGCCGCAACTCGCGCCCGGAAAACCAGCGCGGCTTCATCCTCACCGAGCGCTATTTCCTATGAGCACCCTCACCGAAAGCGCGCTCGATCCCGCGACGGCGATCTACGATTTCACCCTGCCCGCCGGCGAAGGCTGGTCGCATGAAATCCAGCGCGGCCAGACCTTCCGCATCGTCGATCTCGAAGGCAACCAGGCCGCCGACACGCTCTTCTACAACCTGCGCGACCCCGCCGACCGCTACAGCGCGCAGGACACCATCCGCGAGCAGGGCAACATCTACCTCACCACCGGCACGCGCCTTTTCTCCACGCGCGGCAACGTGCTGCTCACCATCACCGCCGACACCTGCGGTCGCCACGACACCCTCGGCGGCGCGTGCGCGTGCGAGAGCAACATGGTGCGCTACGCCCTCGACAAACGCTCCATGCACGCCTGCCGCGACAGCTTTTGGCGCGCGCTGCGCGAACGCGGCCCGCAGTGGGAAAAACGCGACATCGCCAACAACATCAACTTTTTCATGAACGTCCCCGTGACTCCGCAGGGCGGCCTGACCTTTGCCGACGGCATCTCCGCACCCGGCCGCTACGTCGAAATGCGCGCCGAGATGGACGTGCTCGCCGTCATCTCCAACTGCCCGCAGCTCAACAACCCCTGCAACGGCTACAACCCCACGCCCGTGCGCCTGCTGATATGGGACTGATTTTTAGGCCCGCAAAGACGCAAAGGCACAAAGGAAGATGAGCGAAAATGAAATTGCCAAAGCTGTCGTGCAGGCGGCTTTTGAGATTCACGTCGAGTTGGGGCCGGGTCTGCTGGAGTCGGTTTATGAAGTCACGATGGCGCATCTTCTCACGGAGCAGGGTCTGATCGTCGAGCGGCAGAAGCCGATTCCGATCGAGTTTCGCGGCAAACTTTTTACCGAAGGATTCAGAGCCGACATCATCGTGAATTCGCTGGTTCTCATCGAGTTGAAGTCGGTCGAGCAGCTTCTCCCGGTTCATAAAAAACAAACGCAGTCCTACATTCGCCTGACAGGAATTCGTCTCGGTCTCCTGATCAACTTCAACACCGCACTCATCAAAAACGGCATCGTGCGCGTCGTTCACGGCCTGCCCGACGATCCCCTTTCCTAACCTTTGCGCCTTTGCGTCTTTGCGGGCCAATTCTTCATGTTCACCAAAGTCCTCATCGCCAATCGCGGCGTCATCTCGCGCCGCATCACCCGCACTTTGCACAAGCTCGGCGTCGGCGCGGTCGCCGTTTATTCCGAGGCGGATGCCGACTCGCTGCATGTCCGCGAGGCCGACGAAAGCGTCCTGCTCGGCCCGCCGCCGGTCAGCGAGAGCTACCTGCGCGTGGACAAGATTCTCGATGCCGCGCGGCACAGTGGAGCGCAGGCCATCCATCCCGGCTACGGCTTCCTGAGCGAGAACGCGGACTTCGCGGAAGCCTGTGAACAAGCGGGTCTCGCGTTCATCGG
>JANLQB010000944.1:0-2994 GCA_031367565.1 Verrucomicrobiota bacterium | reverse complement strand
CTCGCGGACGCCGCGCTTTCCCCGCGCGCCAAAGTGCAGATCGCGCCGGAGGAAATGGATCGCGTTCCCGCCGTCGCCGCCGCGATCCAGGACGGTCTTCGCGCCGCCGGCTACGCCTCCGTCGAGATCGATCCCGAAGGCTACCGCGCCGCGCACTGACCGGGCTTCACCGCATCCGCTCCTGCGACTGGAGCACCACGACGACTTTGCGTTTTTCGCCTTTTCGAAAAAATGTGATCTCGACCTGCTCGCCCGCCTTGCGGTGTTTCACGAGCGACTGAAACTGCGTCACCGTCACGAGCGTCTGGTGATTGAGCCGTATCAGCACATCGCCGCGCAGAAATCCGGCAATCGCCGCCGGGCTGCCCGCCATCACCTCATCCACTAGGATTCCCGTGCCTGGCTCGATCGGCAGACGCCCGCTGATTTCCACAGGCGCATCCGCGATCCGCACGCCGAGCCACGTCGGCCCCGGCGCGCGACCCTTTTCAAAACCGCCGCCGCTCTGCGGAATCCGCCCGGCCAAATCCGGCCCGAGATCCGCGAACGACGACGCGCCGAAAGCCGAGAACGTGAGCGCGGCAAGGATGGCGTTTCGGGGAAAAAGTTTCATGCGAGAGCGGGCGCGCAGACCATCACGACGCGAAATCCTTTCGTCAATCGACCGTCGCTCGCCAATCATCGCCGCATGCCCGCACCCGCGCCCTTCACTCCGACTCCCGAAGAACTCACGTCGCTCGCGCAAGGCGTCATCCGTTCCGCGAAATTCCCGCAACTCGCCACGATCGACGGCGACCAGCCACGCGTCCGCCCCGTCTCGCCCGTGCGCGTGGACGGCTTCACCATCTTTGTCGCCAATCTCCGCCGCTACGGAAAAACGCGCGAGATCGCCGCAAATCCAAAAGTCGAACTCTGCTATCTCGACGACCGGCACGACCAGGTCCGCATCACCGGCACCGCCGAAATTCTCACCGACGCCGGGCTGCTCGCCGAGATTTGGGAAAGCAATCCACTCCTCCGCAAATACCTCGGCACCCCGGAAAACCCCGACCTCATCATCTACCTCATCCGCCCCGAGCGCGTCCGCTTCATGCGGGAGTGGGCGCTGGATTATTTCGATGTGCCACTTTGATCCCGGCGCGGCCTAGCACTTGCGCTCGCATCTCGGCGAAAAGCCACGCACCATGAATTCCCGCATGACCAACGCCGTCGTCGATACCCATCAAAAGGCACTCGCCATCAATCTCGACCCACGCTGGTACGGCACATTCGCCGAAATCGGTGCGGGGCAGGAAGTCGTCCGCTGGTTCTTCCGCGTCGGTGGAGGCGCGGGCACCATCGCGAAATCCATGTCCGCTTACGACATGACGGTGAGCGACGCCATCTACGGACACACCGAGCGCTACGTCTCGCGCCCGCGGCTGCAGGCCATGCTCGATCATGAGCTCCAGCTCAACATCGACCGGCTCGGCGAAACGCGCGGCGACAACACCGCGTTCTTCGCCTTCGCCGACACGGTCGTCGCGCGCAGTTTCAAAGGTGGGAACGAGTGCCACGGCTGGATGGGCGTGAAATTTCAATCGCATCCGCGCGATGAACCGAGCCAGATCGTCATCCACGTGCGCATGCTCGATAACGAAGCGGGCTTGCAGCAAGAGGCGCTCGGCATCGTCGGCGTGAACCTGCTTTACGGCGCGTTTTTCCAGCATCACGAGCCCGACGCGCTCGTCGAGAGCCTGCTCGATAAACTGACCACGGGCCGCATCGAGATCGACATGATCGAATTCGCCGGCATCGAATTCCGCCACGTGGACAACCGCCTCATGGCGCTGAAACTCGTGCAACTCGGCCTCAGCGGCGCGGCGATGTTTGGCGCAAATCGCGAAGTGCTCCAGCCCTCCGAAGTGCTCCACCGCAAGGCCGTGCTCGTCGAGCGCGGCAGCTTCCGCCCGCTCACGTATGTGAACGTGGACATGCTCGAGTGCGCACTCGAAAAATTCCAATCCGACCCCGCCGTCGCCGGGAAAACTGTGCTCCCGCTCATGGAAATCACCATGCGCAATCTGCTCGCCGGTGGGAAGGACGTGGACCGCCGCGACTTCCTCGCACGCGCCGATCTGCTCGCCGCGTGCGGCATGACGGTGCTCATCTCCGACTACTTTGAATACTACCGCCTCGCCGCGTATCTCGCGTGGCGGACGAAAGAGCGCATCGGCATCGTCATGGGCGTCCCGAGTCTCGTGGAGCTCTTCGACGAGAAGTATTACACGCAGCTGACCGGCGGCATTTTGGAGAGCTTCGGACGCCTCTTTAAAAACGACCTGAAGCTCTACGTCTATCCGCTGCGACCACATCAGCAGACCGAGCTGCAAACCGTCGCAAATCTCCAGGTCTCGAACGAACTCAAGCCGCTCTACGAATACCTCTCCGGTCGCGGCAGCTTCGTGCCACTCGACAATTTCAAGACCGAGTATCTCCACATCTTCTCGCGCGACGTGCTCAAGCGCATCTCCACGCGCGATCCATCGTGGGAAGCCATGGTCCCGCCCGCCGTCGCCGAGGCGATCAAAAAGCGCGGCTTCTTCGGCTACGCCAAGAGCAACGCGGATTGACCGTGGATCGAGGTTTGGAGCGAATCGCGCCAGTCGAAACCTTTCCCGCGCTCGCGGAAATCCCCGGCATCCATCACGGCTTCATCGGGCGCATTCCCGGTCTCGATGTGAAAGTGGAACGCGAAGCGGCGCTCGCGCGTCTCGAAGAATTTCACGTCGCCGCGCGCCATCAGGCCGGATTGCGCGATCACGTTTTCATCACCGCGAATCAAGTCCACGGCAGCGAAGTCACCATCGTCGATGCGCAAAGCACCGCGCAGATCGCGAACGCCGACGGACTCATCACCGCCGACCCGCGCGTCTGCCTCGGCATCCACGTCGCCGATTGCGGCCCCGTTTTTATCGTCGATCCCGAGCGCCGCGTCATCGCGCTCCTGCACTC
>JANLQB010000931.1:0-6906 GCA_031367565.1 Verrucomicrobiota bacterium | reverse complement strand
AAATCCGGCTCACAGCATGCCCACCCGTTTGCGGATGATCCATTCGATCGTCAGCAACGCGACGAGCGGGAGGAACCATGTGTAGCTTTGCCAAAGCACGGTATCGCTCTCGATCACTTTGCCTTGGCTCATCGGCGCGAGGAGGGCGGCGAGTTTGTCGATATGTTCTTCGCGGAGGTACTGGCCTCCGCTCGCGGCGGACATTTGACGGAGGAGTTCTTCGTTGAGGTTGAGCATCGTCATCTCGCCGGTCTCGCGCGCTTCCACTTTGAAACGGGTGCGCGCTTGCGCGTCACGGGATTGGATCGCGGCGGATTCGATGCTGACTTCGTATTCGCCGGGTTCGAGCGCGGCGCTTTTTCCACGGTAAAGTCCGCCGCCGTTTTCATCGACGTTCAGCCGGATCACAGCGGCGCGTTTACCATCGCGCGTGAGCACGGCATCGACGGCGGTGCTCGTGACCGGCTTGCCTTCGCCGTCGCGCAGGCGCACGCGGATGTTCGCGGAATCGCCGGGCGCATACGTGATCGCGCCGGCATCGAGTGAAATAAATTTGTCCCGCACGGCAAAGGGCAACTCCGCGATCCAATTCGCGATTTGGTTCCAATACTTCACGTGATGCAGATCGGCGACCTCGTGCCGCCAGCGCCACGAGTCGTCGAAGCCGTGATAAAGCACCTGTCCCGCGCCGAACGAACGATACACGACCGCAGGCACCCGCACGCCTTTCACGTCAGCCTCGATCAGCGTCTCGCTGCC
The DNA here is from genome assembly GCA_031367565.1 of Verrucomicrobiota bacterium. Taxonomy (GTDB): domain Bacteria; phylum Verrucomicrobiota; class Verrucomicrobiia; order Chthoniobacterales; family Chthoniobacteraceae; genus JANLQB01. The sequence continues at coordinate 6,147 of JANLQB010000931.1, read as the reverse complement.
GGGCAGCGCAGTGGATTCGGCGAGCCAGTGTGGCGGCTGGAGGGAATTCCACAGGTCCGCATTCTGCGCGCGATCGGGCGCGAGGACGAACGGCGCGAGCGTCGCCGCGCGCTCAGTCAGCGAGAGCTTCACGATGCCTTCACGCAGACCCGCGCTTTTCCACTCGACCGGGAAAAGCGGTGCGATCGGCGTGTCGGCGTATTCCTTGAAACGTCCGCGTGCACCGTCGACAAAAACGATGGCACCACCACGCTCGGCGACGAAATCCTTGATCCATTTCAACTCATCATTCTTCCAAACGGCGGGCGCGACTTCGCCAAAAACGATGAGGTCGTACGGCGCGAGCATCGCCGCATCGGTGGGAAACATGCCGGGCTTGTCGCCGCGCACGAAACCGGATTCGCCGAGCGTCGTCCCGGCGATGACGGTGTTCACTTCCCACTGCTCATCGCGTTCGAAAAGATTCCGCAAATAGCGCGACTCCCAGCGCGAACGCCCGTCCAGCACGAGGATGTGGCGTTTTTGCGTGACGGCGCGAAAGCGCAGCGAACCCGCGTTGTTCCCCGGCTGCGAGTCGCCTTCGACGCCCGTGATCGCGACGCTCAATTCCAACGGCACGCCGGTCACTTGCACATCGCCCGTCTTCGCCGTCGCGAGTCGCGGCTCGACGAGTTCCTTCACCGGAAAGTCGAACGCGATCCGGCGCGTCTGTTTGTTCTCGGTGAAAAATTTCTGCTCCCACACGACCTTCTCACCGTCCTTCACCTGCACCGTGAACGGTTGTCCCACGGGCATGTCATCCTTCAACACGATCTGGCCGTGGATACGGTCCGTGAAAAAGACCGACTCAGGCACTTCGGCCTTCACGAATGCGAGGTCGCGCGGACGCACCTGGCTGCCCAACCCGACTGTGAAAATCGGCATCTGGCGCCCGCCGAAAACCTTCGCGACTTCGATCGGCGAGTCCCCGTTGTTGTGCTGGCCGTCGCTGAAAATCACGACCGCGCCGCGCTGCTCCTTCTCGTTTTCACCCGCGCTGGTTTTGATCCCCGTCGCAAGATCCGTCGTCTCCGAGGTGGGTTTGCGCAACGCTGTCGGCGGCACGGAATCCCGCGCGGACGGCTGCCACAGTTGATCCGCGCGTCCTCCGTCGAGCATGAGAAGTTGCACGTCGTGCGTCTCCGCGAGTTTCGCGAGCAGGTTTGGCTCGGCACCTTCCATCAACATCGTCTGGAGCCGCTGCCAGCGCGGAAGCGCGTCGAATTTTTGCAGCGCGGTCTTCACCGGCGAAGAGTCGCCCGTCGCGAGGTCGCCCATGCGTTTGCTGAAAACTTCCTCGATCTCGCGCTGCCAGCGGCCCGCGATGTCGCCGAGATTTACGAGATCCTGCACCGCGCGGCTGCGGTCGTCGATCTGCTTGAGTTCGCGGTGAACGAGTTCGCGCGCCGGATCGACGAGGTCTTTCGCGAGCCGATCCACGCGCTCCTTTTCCCCGCCACCTTTGGCGAAAAGATCGCGCGCCTCGCCGGCCTTCGTGGAGAATTCGCTGACGAGCGCATTCCATTCCGCCGTGTCGAGGCCGGGCGTGAGCCGCGCCTTGTCCGCCGCCGCCTGCGCTTCCGCGAGCGCCTCGCCCGCGTTTGGAAGTTCCATCGGCACGGAGCCGCGCTTGAGTAATCCGAGCTGTTCAAGGATCGGGATTTTCCGCCCGAGATCCATCGACGCATCGGTGAGTTCCATGCTGCGCGAACCATCGACGAAAAGGAGCAGGCGCGAGAGCTGGCCGATGACTTTGCGATGGTGCAAGACCGGGCCGCTGAGCATGAGGACCATCATCATCACCGCGAGGGCGCGGAGCGATGGGAGCAGCACGCGGAGCCACGGCTTCGCGGGTAGGGTGTCGCGGCGGTAGAGCAGCCAGGCGGCGGTGCCGAGCACGAGCGCGGCGCTGCAACCGGCCCACCATGGCCAGTCGCCGACAAAGCGGAGGGTGGTTTGGACGCGCTCGTTCATGCTGTCTTCCTTCCCGTCCGCGCGAATTTCTGCTGCAAGATGAGTTCGAGGAAAGTCAGCCCCAGCAGCACCCAAAGCGCCCCTTTCCAGAACTCCCGCCCAAACCGACGCGAGCTTTCGAGTGCTTTGAATTCGGCACCGGACTTCACCAGCGAGACGCCGTGTGCGCTCGCGAGGTCGCTGATTTCCTTGTCGGAAAGCTTCTGCAAATCGGACTCACGCCGCGATGCATTCACGACAAAATAAACGGGAGATCCGCCGGGCGGGTTTAGCGTGTAGAGGCCGGGGCGTTGCGTTTTTTCGAACTCGATCACGCCGCGATCGGCCTTCTTCACGATGGGTAGTTCGGTCGCAACGCCTGCCGGATTTATGAGGCTCGCTTTTTTCCCGGCATCGCTCGCGGGTAGAAAAGCGACGAGCGGGCGACCGACTTCCAAGTTTCTCGGCGGGTAAACCGTGGACGCGAGATAGACGGAGAGGCGCTGGAGCAGCGGTAGGTAAAATGGGCGCATCGGGAGATTGCTCCAGTCGGCATCGAGCGCCGTGGAGCACGCGATGACGCGGCCTTCGCCGAATGGTTTTTCCACCAAAAACGGATCGCCGCTTTCGAGCCGCGCGAGGGTCACGACTTCCGTCGCCTTCTGCGACTCTTGCAGCTTGAACCATAGCTTGATCGCGGAGTCGGAGAGGTTGCCGTTGCGCGGATCGTTGAAGAGTTCGAGCGCGGGGTTTTCAAAACGCTGCGTGACGATCGCGACGGATGGCGCGCCTTCCTTCAGCTCACCGGCGAGCGGGCCGAGCGTTTGCGGGAGCAGACCTTTGCCTTCGCGGAAGAGCGGGCCGTTGTACCACGACGGATCGCTCCGATCGCCGGGGAAAATCAGCAAGCCTCCGCCGCCCTTCACGAAGTCCTCGATCGCGCGCAACTGATCGTCGCCAAGCTTCCGCACGTTCGCCAAAATCAGCACCGCACTTTCCACCAGCGCCTTCGCGTTCAACTCTTCGGGCTTGATGACTTTCGTGGAAATGAGGTCGGCGAGTTCCACTTTCCCTGCCGCGCTGAATGGCTGGAGCGCGATCTCAGCGAAGTCGGTTTCGCCTTTCAGCGGCGCGGGATTCGGGTCGCCGTTCACGAGCAGCAGCGGCACTTTGTCGCGCACGGGGATGCTTGCGAGGAAGCTGTTGTCCGCCTTGAGCGCATCGGCGTCGGCGATGATTTCGATGACGTGCGAACCCGCCGTTTCAAACGCGTGCGAGAAGAGCACCTGACCTTTCTCATGCGGCGCGAGGTTGATCTGCGACACGGACTTTTCCTTCCCGTCCGCTTTGAAATACACGCGCAACTCGGAATACGCCGCGTCGCCGAAATTGTGAAGGTTCGCGCGAATCTGAATCTTCTGTCCGACGCCGACCATGAGCCGCGAGAAGTCGAGCGACTCGATCGCGACGTTGTCCTTCGCCTCCGCGCCGACATCGAAAAGGGTGATCTGCGGCGCGATGGGCAGCTTCTTCAAACGGTCGATCATTTCGCCGAGTTGCTTGTCCTCCGTGGCCTCGAAACTGACACGCTGGAAGTCGGTGAGCATCACAAGCTGACGCGAAGACTCGTGCGTCTGGCCGAAGACGTTCGCCGCGTAATCGAGCGCGGCAGGAACGGTCGCGGCACCGAAGCCGGCATCGATTTTCGACAGCGCCTGCGTGAGCCGCGCGGTGTCGTAGGTCGGCTCGTCGAGGAGCGCGGAACTGCCTTCCCCCATCAGCACCACGGACGCATCCGAACCGCGTTTGAGTTCGCCGACGATGCGGCTGGCTTCATCACGCGCGATGGAAAAATTGGTTAGCCCCGCGCGCCCGGCCTCCATCGAGTAGCTGTTGTCGAGCAGCACGACCGTGGAAGTCTTCGCGTTGCCGAGCAGCTTCTGCGCGCCGACCCAAACGGGCCGCGCCATCGCGAGCGCGAGTAGCGCGGGGATGGCGGCTCGCACGGCGAGCAGGATGAGTTGCTCGATGCGGATGCGGCGCCGGTTCGTGCGGATCACCGCTTGCAGCAGGTGCATCGCTCCCCACTTCACGACTTCGAAACGGCTCTTGTGGAAGAGGTGGATGATGATCGGGATCGACAGCGCAGCGAGGCCGCCGAGGAGGGCGAAGTTGAGGAACGTCACGCCCGCGCCCTCCGCCAGCTCAGGTACTCCGCCAGCGCATCCGCATACGGCTTATCCGTCGTGAACGGCACGAGATGGATTTTATGCCGGCGGCAGCCTTTCGTCAGTTCCGTGCGGAATTTCTCCAGGTTCGCGAGATACGCTTCGCGCAAAAGGACCGGGTCGAGGAGGTGCTTGTTGCCGTCTTGTTCGAGGCACTCGAACTGCGTCCAGCTCTTAAAGGGGAACTCCAGTTCATCGCGGTCCCAGATTTGGAAAACGAGGATTTCGTGGTGCGCATGGCGGAAGTGCGCGAGCGCTTTGAGCAGCTTGTTCACGTCGCCGAAGAGATCGGAAATGACGATGAGCAGGCCGCGCCGGTGCAGGTTTGGGACGAGGTCGTGGAAGACATCGCCGATCTCCGTTTCGCCGCCGGGCTGGCTCTTTTGCAGCTCATCCATGATCACGCGCAGGTGGCTGATCCGGGCGCGGGGCGGGATGTATTTGCGCACTTTCGTGTCGAAAGTCACGAGCCCCACGCTGTCCTGCTGGCCGATCATCAGATACGTCAGGCACGCCGCGAGCCGCCTGGCGTATTCGTATTTGGTGATGCCATTCCGCCCGTAATTCATCGACCCGCTCAGATCGAGCAGCAGGGTCGAGCGCAGGTTCGTCTCCTCCTCGTATTCGCGGATGTAAAAGCGGTCGCTGCGGCCAAAGACGCGCCAGTCGATATGCCGGATTTCATCACCGGGGACGTATTGCCGGTGCTGCTTAAACTCGACGCTGAAACCTTTGTGCGGCGAGCGGTGCAGGCCCGAGCAGAAACCCTCCACGACCTGCCGCGCGACGACTTGGAGTTTGCTGATCTTTTGCAGATCGGCGGGTGAGAGGAAGTCGGCGACTTGGGACATGTTTCCGAATAGACCCGGTGTGCGGGTGAAAATTATGCGCGTTAAAGGGCTATTTCAGCATCTCCCCATCGGCGGGGAGGTCGGCGAAATCTTCCGGCTGCAGGCCGGGCGTGAGGCCGGGTGGCTTGTGCGATCGCTTCCGGGCTTTGCCCGGTGCGCCCAGCGTCCCCCTTTTTATCGCCTTCGCAGTGCCCGCGCCTCCCTGCAAACTGCCCGAGATTGCCTTAAAAGTGCCATGAATCGCCTCATCGCCGCTCCGAATCGTCTCTTCACCGCTCCGAATCACCTCATCACCGCTCAGAATCATCTCTTCGCCACTCAGAATCATCTCTTCATCACTCCGAATCGTTTCTTCATCACTCCGAATCGCCTTTTCACCGCTCTGAATGGCTTCTGCGCCGCACGGAATCGGCTTTGCACTCGCCGCAGGCACGGGCGTGATGAAGCGGGAGGACACTTTTGCCGCCGCAGGCCGGACTCCGGCATCCGCATCGCGGAGCGCGGCCGCCGCGCTCTCCCACGCGACCGAGTTTAGCAGCGGCGGAGTCTCCACAGGCTGCGTCCGTTCAGCAAAATCCGGAGGGCGTGAGCGACGGCAGAAATAACTACACCTCGCGTTTGCCAGTCCCGCGTTTTCCCGGATACGCTCTGCAGCCCCAATGAAAGCTCTCGTCAAAGCGAAACGTGAACCCGGTCTCTGGCTGGAAGATGTGCCCGAGCCGAAATGCGGCCTGAACGATGTGCTCATCCGCGTGGATCGCACCGGCATCTGCGGGACGGATCTGCACATTTACAAATGGGACGCCTGGGCGCAGAAGACGATCCCGGTGCCGATGGTGGTGGGGCATGAGTTCGTCGGGGAGATCGTGGCGGTCGGGGCGAATGTGAATGACTTTTTTCCCGGTGAAATCGTGAGCGGCGAGGGACACGTGGTGTGCGGGCGGTGCCGGAATTGTCTCGCAGGGAGGCGGCATCTTTGCGCGCACACGAGCGGGATCGGCGTGAACCGGCCGGGGGCGTTTGCGGAGTATATCGCGCTGCCGATGTCGAACGTGTGGCACCACCGGCCGGGCATC
>JANLQB010000900.1:0-6465 GCA_031367565.1 Verrucomicrobiota bacterium | reverse complement strand
GGCAACTCCACGCCCGCCGCCGCGTAGTGCGGCAGTAATTTGGCCACCGCTCCGTGGACGAAGATCGGCCCGATCGTGGGATCGACGCCGGCAAGGACGCGCTGCGCTTTCCCCAGCGAATACGCGAAGAGCACGCTCGTCCGACTGGCGAGTTGGTTCGCGCGCCACCACGCATTGATCCCGTCGAAAACCTCGGCCTGCGGACGCCAGCGATAGATCGGCAAACCAAACGTCGATTCCGTGATGAACGTGTGACACCGCACTGGCTCGAACGGCGCACAAGTCCGCTCCGCCTCCGTCTTGTAATCACCGCTCACGACCCAGATTTCACCGCGATACTCCACGCGCACCTGCGCCGAGCCGAGGATGTGCCCCGCCGGATGCAGCGAGATCCTCACGCCATTGCGCGCCACCGTTTCCCCATAAGGAATTCCCTGAATATGCGCCCCCGAGCCGAGCCGTTCCTGCAGCACGCCCCGGCCTTCAGCGCTGGAAAGATAATGCCGCGAGCCGCCGCGCGCGTGATCGCTGTGCGCGTGGGTCGTCACGGCCAAATCCACGGCTTTCCACGGATCAATATAAAAATCCCCCGCCGCGCAGTAGAGCCCGCGATCGGTGACTTTCAGCAGCGTCATCTCGCGCGGCTCTCAACCTTCGCCTCTCAACCGCCCTTTAATCCAGATCCTCGTCCGGCCCCCACAGATGTTCCTTCGTCCACTTCTTCTCGTAGAGTTTACACAGCCCGATCGCACACGCCACCCCGCCCGTGTAGCTCGCCGCCGTCGTATATTGTTTGTCCTCGTCGTACGTCCCGACCGCGATCACCACATGGTCGAAGTGTTCGCTCAGGATTTCAAAAACGCGGTCGATCGCTTGTTGCTGGGCCTCATGCATGTGCGCAAATCAGCATGGCGCGGCGAGTTTGTCCACGCATTGCGCAGGCTTCGCAGTCCCGGTCATTTCTTGCCGCTGCCGAAGAAAGTCAGGTACGCCTTTCCCTCGTAAATCCGCTGCACGTAGAGCGCGACTTCGCGCGCGTGGTAATCGCCCCACATCGACGACTCGCCGCACGGCACCTTGCGCCCCGGCGGCACGTGATCCCACCCGTTCGGACGGTGATACACGCTGTGCAAGATGAGGCCCTGATGCTCGGCGACCGTCGAAAGATACGGCTCAGCGAAAAGCGTATTGAGGACCGTAAGCCCCGCCGCAAAATAGCGTCCGCCGTCGTCGGTCTGGCCACGCGCATTTAGATAAGCGCCGAGTCGCAGCAGCCCTTGCGCAGCGATCGCGCCCGCCGAGCTGTCCACCGGCTCGTGATCATTGAAAGGGTCCGCCGCGCGTTCCAGATAGTCGCCCATCTGCGCCAGCCCCGGCGCGCCCGTGTCCCAATACGGCACGCCATCCGTCGGCGTGTTTTCGATGTAAAAATCGCCCACCGCCCGAGCCGTCCGCAGCAGCATCGACTCGATCTCCTCCCGCCCGCCGAGGTCGGCCAGCTCAGCATTCCCGAGCGTCGCCACCCATTCGAGCTGCTCCGCGTAGCCGCACATGGTCCACGCCAGCCCGCGCGTCCAGGTCGTGAACGGCGACCAGCCCTGCTGCGAATTCGGGCAGCGATACGAGCCGTCGTTCACGTTAAAAATACTCTCGTGCGCCACCCGCCCGCGCACATCGTTCGCATCGCGCCCTTCGCCGAAATACACGGCCCACGCCGACGTCGTCCGCGCGTGCTCCACGAGCCGCGCGAGCAGCGAAATCCTCTCATCGCGCTCGCCCATCAACACGTGCCCGAGCTTGTGTGAAAGCGCCAACGACCGCAGCGAGCGGATCGTATCCGCGAAGAGCGAATGCGGCCCGTTGAACGAATGGATGAAGCCCTCACCGTTCGCCGTATTCGTCCAGCGCGCCGCCTGCACCGCGCCCGAACATTTCAGCGCCAGCTCATAAAAATCGCGCTCGTGCCGATTCTCCGCGATCCGACCTTCACCCATCAGCCGCCACAGATTTCCGTAGGTGCTCACGTTGTTAAACCCGTGATCGTGAACCCCCATGTGCGTCACGTGATGCGCCATCCGCTCCACCGTCCGCTCGCGCCCGAGCCGCAGAAAAAGCGGATCCCAAAACGCATCGAACTGCAAAATCGCCGACCCATACACAAAGCCCTGCGTCCATTCCGTCCACCCGCGGGACGTATATTTCCCCTTCACTGTAAAAACCGGCGTCCCCGCCCCCGGCACTTCCTCGCGGTCGATCGCCAGAATCTTCCCCGCCGATACCTCCCACAGCCGCCCGATCTTCTTCTTCAAATCTACCGGCTGAATCTGCGCGAGAATCTTCATGAATGGCTAAAGGGTGCGAATGTGAAAGCCGCCATCTACTTGAAAAACCTGCCCGGTCGAATACGGAAAATGCCCCAGCGCCACCGCGACGACCGCCCTGCCCACATCGTCCGGCTTTCCCCAGCGATTGATCGGCGCCACGCCCGCATTATTCACCAGCAAATCCAGCCGTCCAAACTCCGCCTGCACAAACTCCACCATCCGCGCCCGATCTTCTGCGAGCGAAACATCCGCCTGCACAATTTCCGCGCGCACTTTTCCACCCGACTCCGCGAGACACCGCGCGCGACACTCGCGCGCCGTTTCTTCGTTTCCGGCAAAATTGATCACCAAATCGTGCTGCCCCGCCCGCGCCAGCGCGCGAGCGATGCCGCGGCCAATGCCACGCGAGGAGCCGGTGATGAGTGCGACGGGATTCATGGGCGCGTTTCATAGACGGGCCGCGCGCATCCCGCCATCCACCTTTCACTCTCGACTCGGACCCGCACCGATTTCCATCCTGCGCCGATGCACGTCCCGCTCCTCGATCTCAAACTCCAATACGCCCCACTGAAATCGCAAATCCTCGCCGAGATCGAAGCGGTGGCGGATTCGCAAGGGCTCATCCTCGGGCCGAAGACGGAGGCTTTTGAAAAAGCGGTCGCGGCATATTGCGGGGCCGGCGAGGCGATCGGGGTTTCATCCGGCACGGATGCGCAATTGGTGCTGATGATGGCGCTCGGGATCGGGCCGGGTGACGTGGTGATTACGACTCCGTTCACCTTTTTCGCGACGGCGGGCTGCATCTCCCGGCTCGGGGCGACGCCGGTGTTTGTCGATATCGATCCGCAGACTTTTAATATGTCGCCCGCCGCGCTGGATGAAGCCCTCGCGCGGTCGCGGAAGGTGAAGGCGATCGTGCCGGTGCATCTTTTCGGGCAGTGCGCGGATATGGCGGCGATTTGTGCGCTGGGGAAAAGTGCCGGCGTTCCCGTGCTGGAGGATGCGGCGCAGGCACTCGGCGCGGGGCATCCGCTCGGGGCGGCGGGAGCGATCGGCGAGGCGGGTTGGTTTTCGTTTTACCCGACGAAAAATCTCGGCGCGTTCGGCGATGCGGGGATGGTGACGTGCCGGGACGCGGCGCTGGGCGCGAAGATCCGGGCGTTGCGGAATCACGGCATGGAAGCGCGCTACTTTCACAAATGGGTCGGCGGGAATTTCCGCATCGATGCGATCCAATCTGCCGTCTTAAACGTGAAGCTGCCGCATCTCGACCAATGGGGCGCCGGACGTCGCGCGCGCGCGGCGTTTTACCGGGAGGAATTCACGCGGCTGGGGCTGGATGAAATTATCGAGCCACCGACGGAGGCGTACGCGGATTGCGGGCTGGCGAATCATCACATTTACAATCAGTTCGTCATCCGCGCGCCGAGGCGCGACGAGCTGCGCGCGCATCTGACGGCATCGGGGATTGGGACGGAGATTTACTATCCGCTGCCGCTGCACTTGCAGGAATGTTTCCGCGACCTCGGCTACAAAGAAGGCGATTTCCCAGAATCAGAAAAGGCGGCGAAAGAAACGCTCGCGCTCCCCATTTTCCCGGAGCTGCGCGAAGATCAGCAATGCTACGTCGCCGAGCAGATCGCGGCGGTTTACGCGTAGCGAAAAACTTGGCGGTTACGGCAGAATCTCCGTCCCGACTCCGCTGTTCGTGAAAATCTCCAGCAGCATGGAGTGCGGCGTCCGGCCGTCGATGAAATGCACTTTTTTCACGCCCTGCCCGAGGGCGTGGAGGGCGCTTTCAACTTTGGGAATCATGCCGCCGTCGATGATTTCGTCCTCGCGGAGTTGCTCGATCATTTCGCGCGTGACGGACGGGATGAGCGAGTTGCGATCCGTCGGGTCGCGCATGATGCCGGGCACATCGCTGAGGTAGATGAATTTGGTGGCTTTGAGCCGCCCGGCGATGGTGCCGGCGGCCATGTCGGCGTTGATATTTAGCACGCGACCTTCGGCGTCGGTGGCGAGCGGGGAAATGACGGGGACGATTTCTTTTGAGACGGCGTCGAGGATGGGTTCGAGCTTCACGTCGATGACTTCGCCGACGAAGCCGAGATCGACTTCGATGGCTTTGCCTTCGCTTTGCAGCGGGAGCTTTTTCCCGACGAGGATGTCGCGTCCGCGGACGGTGATGCCTTTGCCGCCGAACTCATTCAGGCGGGCGACGATGCCGGGGTTGATTTCGTTGTCGAGGACGTCTTCGACGATGTGGATGGCTTGTTCGTCGGTGACGCGGAGGCCGTTGACGAAGCGGGGCTTTTGCCCGGCGTCGCGCATTTTATTCGTGATGGATTTGCCGCCGCCGTGGATGAGGACGGGGTTGATGCCGACGGCTTCGAGGAAGACGACATCGCGCAGGAAGCGCTCGACGACTTGCGGATCTTCCATGGCGCTGCCGCCGTATTTGATGACGAAAAGCGTGCCGCGAAATCGCTGGATATAGGGAAGCGCTTCGATGAGGGCTTCGGCGCGCGTGAGGGGTGAGAGGGCCATTGGAGAAAGTGGAAAGCTGAAATTAGGAAAGGTGATGCGTCGGGAGCGCGGCGGGGAATTTGGTTGCGGGGGTTTTGACACGCAACCCAGAACTCTCAACCTTCAACGCACAACTTCCCCTCACTCGCCCATGTTCAGCTTCACGTAATCGATGCTGAGATCGGTCGTATAGACGGTGTATTCGCCGGGGCCGAGGTTGAGGTCGATGGTGACTTTGAAGCGGGGCGCGGCGACGAGTTGTTGCAGTTTCGCGGCAGGCGTTTTGCTGGCGCATCCGCCTTTCACGGCGATCACACCGTCGTAGTAAATATCGACGAGTTCTTCGCGGATCTTTGCGCCGCAGTAGCCGATGGCGTCCATGAGGCGACCCCAGTTTGGGTCGCAGCCAAACCACGCGCATTTCACAAGGGTGGACTTGGCGATGGCTTCGGCGGTTTTGCGCGCATCGGTCAGGCTGACGGCGCCGTTGACTTGGATTTCGACGAATTTGGTGACGCCTTCGCCGTCCTGCACGATGAGGCGCGCGAGCGTCTGCGTGACGTGATCGAGCGCGCGCTGGAAGACTTTGAGGTCGGCGTGCGAGGCGCGCAGCGGCTTGTTTCCCGCGAGGCCGTTGGCGAGGAGGATGACGGTGTCGTTCGTGCTCATGTCGCCGTCGATGGTGATGCGGTTGAACGATTGCTCCACGGAAACGCTGAGCGCGTGCTGGAGTAGGCTTTTCCCGATGGCGGCGTCGGTGGTGATGAAGCAGAGCATCGTCGCCATGTTCGGGTCGATCATGCCCGCGCCTTTGGCGATGCCGCCGATGCGCACGGTGCAGCCGTCGATCTCGCATTCGACCGCGCATTCCTTGGCAAAAGTGTCGCTCGTCATGATGGCAGCGGCGGCGCGTGCGCTGCCGTCGTCGGAGAGTGCTGCGGGGAATTTCTGCTCGATGGTGGCCTCCATCTTCTCGATCGGAAGTGGGACGCCGATGCGCCCCGTCGAGCACACCATCACCTGCCGCTCGCGCAGACCGAGCACGGCGGCGGTGGCGCGGACCATGCGCTTCGCGGTCTCGATGCCATCGACGCCAGTGCAGGCATTCGCGTTCCCGGCATTCGCGATGATGGCGCGGACATCGGGCGAGCGGAGGTTCGCACGCGAGACGCGGACCGGCGCGGCTTTCACGCGGTTCGTGGTGAAGGTGGCGGCGACTTCGGTGGGCTGCGGTGAATAGACGAGGGCGATGTCGGGCTTATCGAGGTTTGTGGCTTTGATGCCGCAATAGGCGCTTCCCGCGAGGAAGCCTTGGGGCGCGGTGATCCCGCCGGAGATTTCGGTGTATGAAGACATGACGCTGCTAGGAACTGGGTGACGCTCGCGGACGATTCGGGAGCGGAAAAAATCACAGCGGATTCGCCGTGGAAGGCGAGCACGGAATGGGGAAAGTTTTCGCGCAGCGAAGTCAGTCCCGCGAGTAAGGCCAGACCCAGTCGAGTTGATTCTGTTCGGAACCCTTACCGCCCGTTGCGCCGCCGTCGTCAATGCGATTTGAGCCGACGGAGTAGAGGAAAAATCCGCCGCTCTCTTTGCGGCGATAGATCATCGG
>JANLQB010000894.1:0-2299 GCA_031367565.1 Verrucomicrobiota bacterium | reverse complement strand
CTCGCCGCAAAACCCGACGCACTCGCGCAAATCGCCGACGTGGAAATTTTCCGCAAGTCCGCCGACTGGGCTTTGCGCTACGATGAGTTTTTCAACGAAAAGCAGATCGCGGTCGCGAAAGCGCATCTCGCAATCGGGATGCAGCGCGCGAAGGAACTGCGGGCTGGCGATCCTGCATGGAACAAGGCTGCGGGCCTGGTGGTGCGTGCGTATCGCTCGAACATCGACGGCTCGGTGCAACCGTACGGTCTCGTCATTCCCGACGACTGGAAAGCCGACGACAGCAAGCCGCGGCGGCTCGATTTCTGGCTCCACGGACGCGGCGAACAACTCAGCGAACTCGCCTTCATCGAGGACCGGCTGCACAACCGCGGCGAGTTCACGCCCGAGGGCGCGATCGTCTGCCATCTTTACGGACGCTTTTGCAACGCGAACAAATTCGCCGGCGAGCGCGATCTCTTCGAGGCGCTCGAAGACATTCAGAAGCACTACAAGATCGACGGGCAGCGTCTCGTCGTGCGCGGCTTCTCGATGGGCGGCGCGGCCTGCTGGCAATTCGCCACGCATCACTCCGGCAGGTGGGCTGCCGCTGCTCCCGGCGCGGGCTTCGCGGAGACGGCGGAATTTTTTCACGTCTTCGCCGAAGGCAAGACACCGCCGCCGTGGTGGGAGCAAGTGCTGTGGCGCTGGTACGATTGCACGACGATGGCCGCGAACCTCGCAAACACGAAGACGGTCGCCTACTCCGGCGAGATCGACGGGCAAAAACAGGCAGCGGACATCATGGTGAAATACGCAAAGGAGGAGGGCATTGAGTTTCCTTATGTCATCGGTTCGCAGATGCCGCATAAGTATGACGCGGAATCGAAGAAGAAGATTGAGGAATTGATGACGGCATCGGTGATAAACGGAAATGACTTCATGCCTCGCAAGGTGGTCTTCTCAACTTACTCACTTATCTATCCAACTTGTGAATGGGTGCAGATCGACGGGTTTGAGAAACAATGGGAAAGAGCGGATGTCGTCGCGAATTTGGCGCTCAACGGTGACGTCGAGGTTTCTACAAAAAACGTTTGTCGATTCTCCCTTGTGCAACACTCAGATGCTCCGATTCGGTATAGTCACAGAGTCACGATTGATGGACAGGTCACGAGTGTTCCTGCTGCCAACGCCTTCACCTTTATTAAGGTCAGCGGCAAATGGTGGCCATTAGGCAAATACGGAAGTGATCCAATGTCAAAAGGCACGCCAAAGCGGTCGGAGCTCTGCGGCCCGATCGATCACGCGTTTATGTCGTCGTTCCTTTTCGTCCGTCCGACCGGCCGGCCGCTCAACGACGCGGTCGGCGCTTGGGCGAAGTCGGAACTCGATCACGCTAACGAGTTTTGGCGCAGGGTTTTTCGCGGCGATGCTTTGGTGAAGGACGACAACGCGCTCAGCGAAGGCGACATTAAAAACTCAAACGTCGTGCTTTGGGGCGATCCTTCCAGCAACGCGGTGCTCGCAAAGATCATCGACAAGCTCCCGCTCAAATGGACGAAGGACACGCTGGAATTCAACGGCGCGAAATACGATGCGGCGCATCACGCGCCGGTGCTCATCTTCCCGAATCCGCTCAATCCGCAGAAATACATCGTGCTCAATTCCGGTCCGACCTTTCGCGAAGAAGCGCTGCTGAATAACTCCGACCAGACGCCGAAGCTGCCGGATTGGGCGATCGTGAAACTCGACACACCGCCGGATGGGAAGTGGCCGGGGCAGATCATCGACGCGGGATTTTTCGACGAGCAATGGGCGTTGCCGAAAAAGTGAACGGAGTTTTTTTGAACCGCAGATTGTCGCGGATTAACGCAGATTTTCAGAATTCTAGTCCGCGCTCATCTGCGAAATCTGCGGTTCTTTTCTTCCACGCCAAAATCCCCAGACCTCCCATGAAAATCTTTACTCTCTTCTCGCTCCTCTTCGCCTTTGCCATGAATGTTTTTGCCGAAACTGCTCCTGTCCGCGTCCTCGTCTGGGATGAACGCCAGCCGGAACAAGCGCAGGCTTATGAAAACTTCCTTGGCAATGCCATCGCGGAGCATCTGAAGAAGCAGCCGGGTTTCACCGTGAATAGCGTGGGACTGGATGAGCCGGAGCAGGGGCTAGACGCGGCGACGCTGGATGCGACGGATGTGCTGATTTGGTGGGGGCATCGGCGGCATCCGGATGTGAATCACGAGGTGGTGCGCGGGATCGTGGAGCGGATCAAGGCGGGGAAACTTTCGCTGATCGCGCTGCACTCGGCGCATTGGTCGCA
>JANLQB010000893.1:0-3662 GCA_031367565.1 Verrucomicrobiota bacterium | reverse complement strand
TGAAGAATCTGCGCCGTCGAAGTCGGAGGCTTTTCATAGGCCGCGCTCACCGCCTTGTAACCGCCGCCCCCAAACAGCGAACTGCAAAACTCCTGCCCACGCAGATAAGGAAATACCAGCATCTCGCGCAGGTAACGCGGCGCACTCGCAAGCTCGCTCATGTTCTGCGTGATCGACGCCGCCACGTTGTCCTTCAGCGCCTTGAGCGACAGATTTTTCATCATGTATTCGCTCATCACCAGCGTCGCCTCGCCCTCGACGAGCGCACTCGCCGCCGCCGCCATATCGTCGTTCGTCTTGATTTCCAGAGGCAGCCGCTTCAGCCCGAAATGCTGGTCCTGCAGCGCATGTGTCAGCTCATGCGCGAGCACCACGCGGTTCTGCGAATTTTCCAACGACGCGTCCTCGTACATAAAAAGCTTGTGCTGATGCTGATCGTAAAACGCGGCGACCTGTTCGCCGAGCAGGTCGATGTATTTTTGGCGAAGCGGATAATGCTCCGGCAACAGCCCAAGCACCGCGAACGCTGCGGTCACGTCCACAAATTCCTGCTCCGAAAAAACCTCCGCCAACTTCCCCGAAATCGTCTCCTTAATCTGCTTTCGCGTGAGGACGTTGTAATCAACCGGCGTCTTAAAATTGAGCCCGCGAATCGCGATCACCTGCCGCTCCACTTCCTCGCGCTGCGCCTTGTTCGCCGCCAGCGCCTTCGCCTTTTCACTCGCCGCGACGAGCCCATGCAGCCGCGCGTTTTCTTCTGTGAGCATCGCCGCCCGTTTCGTCTGCCGCGCGAGATCGAGATTCCCGTTGCGTTCGATCTTCCACATCGCCCCCGCGCCCAGCGCCGCACCGGCCAGCAGGGAAATTACGGCGACTGAAATGGAGCGAGACATGCCGGACGGGAAGCTAGACGCGAGCCACCGGAGTTACTTCGCAGCGGGCTTCTTTTCATAAAGCCCGATCGTCGTGATGAAATCCAACGCCCGTTGTAGAACCACGTCATGCAGCGGAGCCCCCGGTTTTTCGCCCTTCGCGGCCTGCGCCGCCTGCATCGCGTCCAGCTCCGGGTTGCGCTTGGCGACCAGCGCGGCCTCGTTAAATTTTTGCCGCTCCGTTTCCTCCACCAATTTCGCGACGCCACTTTCAAGCCCCTGTTTCAGCACGCTCTGCGTCGTCTCCTGCGAAACTTCCACCGCGAGATCGGGCTTCACACCGCCGGGAAAAACGGGCGTCGCATCCGGCAACGCCGCCTCCGCCACGGCCACGCGCAGCAGCTTTCCGCTCGGCAACGCGATGTCTGAAAACTCCACCGCCTCGCCGCGCGTCTGCTGCCCGATGATCATCGCTCTCGCATGCGTCCGCAGCACCGCCGCGATGATTTCCGCCGCGCCCGCCGTGTCGCGATCGACCAGCACCACGAGCAGCCGCGTGAATTTCGGATCTTCCTTTGAAGTGAGCACTTGCTCCTCCTTCACCGTCTGTTTTTTCACGGTAAAAAGCACTTTTCCCTTCGGGCAAAAGCGCTTGCAGACTTCCGCCGCCTGCGCGAATTCGCTCCCCGCTGGAGTCGCGCGCAGGTCGAAGATCACCGCGCCGATTTTCTTCACCGCGATGTCCTGCAAAGCCGCATCGAGCGCCGCGATGTTTTCCGCGTTTAGCGAACCGATACGGAGATACCCGGCGGTGCCGTCGAGGATCTCGGATTTGAAAGGACTCGTCTCCGCAACTCCGGGAACCAACGCGGGACGCAGCGACGCGCCCGGCGCAAGTCGCTCGATCATTCCCTGGATCGTTGCCCGCAAAAGCTCGGTTTCCGAAAGCGCGTTCGGCTTGATGTAATTCTCGCGCAGCACGCGGAGAAAATCTTTCAGGTCCGCATCGCTCAGTGCGTCCACCGTCTCGCGTAGCGAGGGCTTCGGCGCATCCTCGGCGGAAGCAGAAAGGAGCAATGCGGCGAGCGCGAGAGCAGGGAGCGATTTCATGGAAAAGCGGGAGGCTAACTGGCCAAACCCTTCGCGGCAATATCGCGCCGAAACTGCACGCCCTCGAAACGAATTTGCGCGGCCGCGTCGTACGCCCGCGAGCGCGCGGCCGCGAGATCGTCGGCCATCGCGGTGACGCCAAGCACCCGGCCGCCTGCGGTCACGACGCGTCCATTTTCCAGCCGCGTGCCCGCGTGGAAAACCGTCGTCGTGCGGCCCGCATCTTCAAGTCCGTCGATCGTCTTTCCAGCTTCGTAGCTGCCAGGATAGCCACCCGATGCGAGCACCACGCAGACGGCGGATTGCGGCGACCATTTTGCCTCCACGCTCACGAGCCGACCGTCGATCGTGGCTTCCAGCAAATCGAGAAAATCACTTTCGAGTCGCGGCAGCAGCACCTGCGTTTCCGGGTCGCCGAAGCGGCAGTTGAACTCCAGCACTTTCAATCCTTGTGGACCGATCATCAGTCCGGGAAAAAGCATGCCGTGATAACGGATGCCATCCTTCGCGAGCCCGGCGATGAACGGATCGAGCACCTCGCGCCGCACGCACTCTTCCATCTCCGCCGTGAGCAATTTCGCGGGCGGACTGAACGTCCCCATTCCGCCCGTGTTTGGCCCGAGATCGCCGTCGAGCGCGCGTTTATGATCCTGCGCGCCGGGAAAAAGCAAGTAGCCCGCGCCATCGACGAGCGCGTGGATCGAACACTCTTCGCCCGCGAGAAACTCCTCGATCACCACATGACTCCCCGCGTCGCCAAACTTCCGCGCATCCATGATGTCGTGAATCGCCGCCGCCGCTTCTGCAAAATCCTGCGCGATGATGACGCCCTTCCCGAGCGCGAGCCCGTCCGCTTTCACCACGATCGGAAACGCCATCCCTCGCGCGAATGTTCGCGCCGCTTCGCTCTCCGAAAAACTCCCCGAACGCGCCGTCGGAATGCCATGCCGCTCCATAAAATCCTTCGCAAACACCTTCGACGATTCGAGTCGCGCCGCCGCCTTCGTCGGCCCGAAAATGCGGAGTCCATTTGCCTCGAAAAAATCGACGATCCCCGCCGCCAGCACGTCGTCCGGCCCGACGATCGTAAGCCCGATCTGCTCGTCGCGCGCGAGCTTCAGCAGCCCGGCGTGATCGGTCACTTTCACCGGTACACAAGTCGCGATCTGCGCGATGCCCGCATTTCCTGGCGCGCAAAAAATCGCGGTGACGCGGGGCGATTGTTTCAGTTTCCAAACGAACGCGTGTTCACGCCCGCCGCTGCCGATAACGAGGATTTTCAAAAGGGAAAAAAGGTGAGCGCGAAGTCTGGTGCAACCGCAGCGTGAAAGTCACGCGCCCGGTGCGAAGTGATGCAGCGCGTCAGTCGTGTGGCCGTCTTTTTCCCAGCGCAGATAGTGCGTGATCGCTTGGCTGACGAAGCGTTTCGCGGTGGCCACAGCTTGCACGAGCGATTCGCCGTTTGCCAGCGATGCGGCGATGGCCGCGGAATAAGAGCAGCCGGTTCCGTGGGTGAAAACTTCCTGGACGAATGGTGCAGTGAACTCGTGGATTTCGCCTGCGGCGAAAAGCAGATCGGTGGCGACCGCTTCGCGCAAGTGACCGCCCTTCAGGAGGATCGCGGTCCCGAACTGCGCGGCCAATTCCACCCCGCCGATGCGCATTTCATCGAGACTTTTG
>JANLQB010000855.1:0-2963 GCA_031367565.1 Verrucomicrobiota bacterium | reverse complement strand
CGTGTAAAATCCGGCGGCACTCCCGTCGTGCCAGGCGAAAATGCGAGGCTGCTCACCGGCCCGTCATGCCTGCCAAATGCCGCCACATTCAACCGCTCGCCCGGCACCGAAAGATCATACAAATCCGCCGCGCCGGACCGGCGACCCACGGCGATGTATCTTCCATCCGCACTGATCGCGAGGCAGCGGACGTGACTTAAATGCGCATCGACGTTCACGTTTTCCTCCCGACGCTTCGGATCGGTTTCGGGATCGTTTGGATGGTCGATGGAGAAGTCGCGCTTCACCGAAATCCACGCGCCCGCCTCCCGCCGCCAGAGCAGGATTCGGCCATCATTGCAGCCCGCCGCGAGCTGCATCCCCGCCGGGTCGAATGCGACGCCACGGACGCCGGAGCCTGATGGCAACAGGACTTGCACGTCGTCGGTCGCGATTTCCCAGAGGTTGATCTGGCCCTTGCTGTCGCCCGAGACGAGGAAAGCGGAGTCGTCTGTAAACGCGACCGACCATACATCGCCGGTGTGCGCGTATTTCGCGGGAAAGGGTTTGAGTTCTCGCGTGCGAAGATCGCGCAGTACGAGCTGCCGGGCCTTGCTGCTCACGGCCATGTAGTGCTCATCCGCGCTGAATGCGATCGTGCGGACCGCATCGCCCACGAAGGCTGGCAGACGCTCGACGACCTGATGCGTCGCGGCATCCCAGAGCGCGACGTTGCCTTTGTAATCGCCAGTGGCCAGGCGCGTCCCGTCGTGGCTGAAAGCGACCGCGCCGATCTGCGACATCGACCCGTGCAGATACGTCGTGAGACGCGGATTGTGATACGCCGTGGTGAGCAAGGCGCCGCGCGTGTCGGGTTGGTCTCGGAGGCGATAGGCTTCCGTGGCCAGCAGCATGGAAATATCCAGTCGATCGTCCCGCAGTTGCATCGCCCGCGCCGCCATGCTCCGCGCGTTTGCAATGTTGCGTTCGTCTTCCGCCATCTTCCGCTGCTCCACCGCCATCTGTCGCGCCGTGTCGGCATCCTGCCGCTCGCGCACCGCGTCTTCCTTTTGCCGCCACGCCCACAGCGCCAGCACGGAAATTCCCGTCAGCACGACGCCGAGCACCGTCGCCGCCCACAGCGCCCACTTGTTCATTCGCGCATCGTGATTCCGCTGGCACCCTTCGAGGAACTCGCGCTCGGTTTGCGTCAGTTCATCGTCGTGCTCATCCGCCCATCTCTGCGCTTCCTTCCGCGCATCGCCGCGCAGACACAACGCATCGGATCGACCCTGATTATTCCACACTGCCGCCTGATGCTGGAGCACGCTCAGGTTGCGCTCCCACCACGCCGCGTTGTTCGCGCGGATCGGCTTCACCAAACGATCATGCGCCAGCTCCAGCCACGTCACCCCGCGCCGCTCCTCACCGCGGATGAGATGCACATTCACCAACTCCTGAACCGCCGCCTCGCTCATCTCCCGGCTGTTCTCCGAACCCACCATCACCTGACTGCGAAGGCCACTCTCCGTGATCAGCCGACGGTCAAACCACTCGCGCAACACCCGCTCTTTCA
The DNA here is from genome assembly GCA_031367565.1 of Verrucomicrobiota bacterium. Taxonomy (GTDB): domain Bacteria; phylum Verrucomicrobiota; class Verrucomicrobiia; order Chthoniobacterales; family Chthoniobacteraceae; genus JANLQB01. The sequence goes on along the minus strand of JANLQB010000855.1, from coordinate 1,408 downwards.
CGCCACATTTCCCCGCGATCTGCGCCGCTCGCTCCGCGTAATAATCCGCCAGCGCCGAATCCACATCGCCCGTCCCAACCACCTGCGCCTCCGTGATCTCCTTCACACCCTCCGGCAGCTTTTCCCAAAGCCGGTAACACACCACCTGCAACTGTACCGGCTCAATATAAGGCCCGAGTTGTATCTCGGTCGCACCCGTCGGCGACTGCACCGCGACCTCGCGCAAGTCGTCCACCAGCTTCGTCGTCGCCCCTTCCGTGAACTCGACACCGCATTCTTTCGCGGGACGCTGCACCGCGATCCGCGCCGCATCCGCGTTCAGCAGATCGAGCCGAAACGTGGATTTCAACCGCGTGGGAATCGGCCTCAGATACGGATCGAGCGCCGCCACATGATCCTCGCGCATCGCAAAAAGCGCCCACCGTTTCAAATCGCGCAGCGCCTCACCGACTTGATTGAAGAAGTCCATCTTCGCCTCCCGATTCATCGGATCGATCGTCAGGATTTCCTCGAACTGATCGAAGATGAGAAACGTCCCATCGCCCGAATCCTCCCGCGCCTCGCGACGCTGCAAATATTCGCTCAACTGCATCGCCGCCAGCTCTGCCACCGGGATCGCATCTTCCGCCCCCACGCCTTGTTCCAGCGAAAGCAGCGCACTCATCACATACGGATTGCCCGGAGACACTTCCTCTGCCGTCCCACGCCCGACCCGAATCACCGGCAGCACATGAAACTCCTCCGCCTCCAATTCCGGAATCAGCGCCGCCTGAATCAGCGAAGTCTTCCCCGCACCCGACGGCGAATAAAGCAGCACGATTCGCTCAGCAATCAGCAATTCGAGGAGCTGGCGTGCCTCGCGATCCCGGCCATAAATGTGCTCGCCATACCGCAGTGAACGCGGACCCACGTAGGGATTCGCACGCGCCCCATCTCCCGCCGACGCGGCAGCAGAAACTGATGGCGGAGCCAAAAGCTCCGAATCGGATGATCGTGCCATGCCTCTGTGGTAAAGACCGCGTGCCTGCGGTGCAATCAATTCGTGCGCGCAGTCGCAATCGCCGCCGGGATGGGTCCCGTGAGTTTCGCTAGCGACCATCTCCGATGCGCTAGGCCGAATCCGTCGCAATCGCCGCCGGGATGGGTTCCGTGAGTTTCGCCTTGTCGGCTCCTTTGCCCCAACGGGGCAACGTCGTTCAGCCCAGCCTTGTCGGCTCCTTTGCCCTAACGGGGCAACGTCGTTCAGCCCAGCCTTGTCGGCTCCTTTGCCCCAACGGGGCAACGTCTTTCAGCCCAGCCTTGTCGGCTCCTTTACCCCAACGGGCAACGTCGTTCAGCCCAGCCTTGTCGGCTCCTTTACCCCAACGGGGCAACGTCGTTCAGCCCAGCCTTGGCGGCTCCTTTGCCC
>JANLQB010000832.1:0-3683 GCA_031367565.1 Verrucomicrobiota bacterium | reverse complement strand
GGGGGGAAAGATGACGATTCCACTTGCCGGGGAAGGTGGTGGCCTTTATGGATTGTCCCCTTTATCCATAGACAATTCAGAAAGTGCCGCTCAATCCCACAGAAATCAGCTCGGAAGAAATCTACGAACTCGCGGAACGCTTTGAAACCGCGCCGCTGACGGACGTGCTGCGTTGGGCTTGGGAGCGATTCGGTGCGCGGGCGGCAATTGGGACGAGTTTTCAAGGGGCGGGGCTGGTGATGATTGACCATGCTGTTCAGGCTGAGATACCTTTGTCTGTTTTTACGCTCGATACGCAGTTGCTTTTTTCCGAGACGTATGAGCTAAAGCGGCGGCTGGAGGAGCATTTTGGGATCGCGATTGAGGCCATCGTGCCCGACCAAACGCCAGAACAGCAGGCGGGTGAGTTCGGCCCGGAGCTTTGGAAAACGCGCCCAGATTTGTGCTGCACTTTGCGGAAAGTGGAGCCGCTAAAAAAGAAGTTCGAGCAGCTCGCGGTGTGGATGACGGGGCTGCGGCGGCAGCAAAGCGAGACGCGCGATAAGACGAAAATCCTCGAGCTTTACCACTTCGACGTGCTGCGGGATCAATACATCTTGAAGATGAACCCGATGGCGAACTGGTCGCGCGAGGCGGTCTGGGAGCACATCAAAAAGAACGGCATTCCCTACAACGCGCTGCACGATCGTGGCTATCGCTCGATCGGCTGCTGGCCCTGCACGCGCCCGACGGATGCGGGGGAAAACGAGCGCGCGGGCCGCTGGACCGGTTTCGACAAAGCTGAGTGCGGCATCCACACTTTTCTCGGCGACTCAATTTAGATCACTCCGCAATGGACCACTCCCAACATCCCGCCTACCAAAAGCTCTATCCCGCGCCCGCAGCGGAAGAGCCCGCCGCTTTTTTCCCGCAGAAAATCTCGCGCGCCGATTCCGCGCATCTCGATGTGCTGGAGGCGCAGAGCATTTTCATCATTCGCGAGGCGTATCATCACTTCAAAAATATCTGTATGCCGTGGAGCATGGGGAAGGATTCGAATGTCCTGATCTGGCTCTCGAAAAGGGCGTTTGCCGGGCACATCCCGTATCCGCTGCTGCATATCGACACGACTTACGAGTTTCCCGAGATGATCGAGTACCGCGATTGGGCGGTGCAGCATTACGGGCTGAATCTCATCGTGAAAATCAACGAGGACGCGCGGGCCGGGCGAGGGGAGTATGCGAAAACGGGGCCGATCGGTTACGACACGACCGATCCGGTGACGGTGACGCATGAGTTGAAAACGGCGGCGTTGCAGCAGGTGATGGCCGAGCATAAATGGGACGCGCTCATCACCGGCATCCGTCGCGATGAAGATCCGACGCGCGCGAAGGAGCGGTATTTTTCCCCGCGCACGAAGGATTTCGAGTGGGATTACAAAGACCAGCCGCCGGAGTTTTGGAATCAATTCACGACGAGCTGCGCGCCGGGCGAACACGTCCGCGTGCAGGCGCTCCTCGACTGGACCGAGCGCGACGTGTGGCTCTACATCCAGCGCGAAGGCATTCCGATTCCGAAGATGTATTTCGCCCGCAACGGCGCGGATGGAAAACGCTACCGCTTCCGCAGTCTAGGCTGCTGGCCGATCTCTGGCCCGGTGGAAAGTGATGCGGATACGATCGACGGCATTATTGACGAACTCGCCATCACCAAAACCAGCGAGCGCGCCGGCCGTGCGCAAGATCATCACGAGCGCAACGCCATGCAGAAACTTCGCGCGAAAGGATTCATGTAATGACCAGTCAAGAAGCAGCAAATCTCCAACGTCTCCGCGTCGTTTTCGTCGGCCATGTCGATCACGGCAAGTCCACGCTCATTGGCCGCATTTTCTACGACACAAAATCGCTGCCGGATGGCAAAGTGGAGCAAATCCAGGCGGCGTGTAAGGAAGAAGGCATGGAGTTTGAGTATGCGTTCCTTCTTGATGCGCTCCTTGAAGAGCAGGAGCAAAACATCACGATTGATACGACACAGATTCAGTTCAAAACGGCCCGCCGTCCGTACGTCATCATCGACGCGCCGGGGCATAAGGAGTTCCTGAAAAACATGATCTCCGGTGCGGCGAGCGCGGATGCGGCGGTGTTGCTGATCGCGGCGAATGAAGGGGTGCGCGAGCAGTCGCGGCGGCATGGGTATTTGCTCTCGCTCCTCGGCATCAAGCAGGTCGTCGTCGCGGTGAACAAGATGGACCTTGTGGACTATTCGCCGTCGGTTTTCGACAGCGTGGTTACGGAATACGAAGCGTTCCTCGCGCAGATTGGCGTGAAGGCGCACGCGTTCATCCCGATCAGCGCGCGCAATGGCTTCAATGTTGCCTCGCGAGATGGCTCCGAAATGCCGTGGTACACTGGCCCGAGCGTCACCGATTTGCTCGATACCTTCGAGCCCCCGAAGCCGGTGAACGATCTGCCGCTGCGTCTTCCGGTGCAGGACGTGTACCGCTTCGACGACCGCCGGATCATCGCGGGCCGTATCGACACCGGTACGCTTCGCGTCGGCGACAAACTCGTCTTTTCGCCAAACAACAAGACGAGTACCGTTGCCAGTTTCGAGAATTGGAGCGGCGAAAAGAAGACCGAGGCGCACGCGGGCGAGTCCGTCGGCATCACGCTCACCGAGCAAATTTTCGTCGAACGCGGACACATCGCTTCGCACGAAGCCGACGCGCCGATCGAGTCGAACCGTTTCAAAGCCCGCCTCTTCTGGATGGGCAAACGCAACCTCACCATCGGCGAGCGGACGAAGCTGAAACTCGCGACGCAGGAACTCGACGCCGAGATCGTCTCCATCGAGAAAATCATCGACGCCTCGACGCTCGAAAACGTCGCCGAAGGTCGCGACTACATCGCGCGGAATGACGTGGCCGAAATCACCATCCGCACGCGCGGCGCGCTCGTGATGGACAACGCGGATCGCAATCCGCTGCTCGGTCGTTTCGTGCTCGTCGATCAGCGCACGGTCGCGGGCGGCGGGATCATTTTCGGCGGCGTTTACACCGACCGCGCGAAGATCAAATCGGAGAACATTTTCTGGAGCGAAGGCGAAGTCACCGCAGCGAAACGTGCGTTGCGCAACGGTCACAAAGGCGCGGTCGTCTGGCTCACGGGCCTTTCCGGCTCTGGCAAAAGCACGATCTCCAACGCGCTCGAACGCGAACTCTTCAAGCTCGGCCTGCACGTTTATGTGCTCGATGGCGACAACGTCCGCCACGGCCTGAATAGCAACCTCGGCTTCTCGCCAGAGGATCGCGTCGAAAATATCCGGCGCGTCGGCGAAGTCGGCAAACTCATGGCTGATTCCGGGCTCATCGTCATCACCGCGTTCATTTCGCCCTATCTCGCCGACCGCCGCCGCGCCCGTGAAATCGCGCTCGAAGGCGGGTGCGATTTCATCGAGGTCTTCATCAATGCGCCCGTGGAAGTCTGCGAGCAGCGCGATCCGAAGGGGCTCTACAAAAAGGCGCGCGCTGGTGAGATCAAGGAGTTCACCGGCATCACCGCGCCGTACGAAGTGCCGGAAAATCCCGAGATCACCGTCCACACCGACAAACAGACGCTGGAAGAATCCGTGGCGGCGATCATCGAGACGCTGCGTCCGCGTTTGAAGGCGGATTCGGACGTGGAGATTTAGGGGAAACGTGTCCG
>JANLQB010000802.1:0-1571 GCA_031367565.1 Verrucomicrobiota bacterium | reverse complement strand
GCCTCCCGAAAATTCAGAATCGTCCCGCTGGTTTGCCGAGCACCTGCAGCCGCACGAGGCGATGCTGCGGGCGTGGCTGCGGGGCCAGTTTCCCCGGCTGGGGGATGGCGATGACATTGTGCAGGAGGCGTTCGTGCGCGTGCTGCAGGCGCGCGAGATGCAGGTGATTGCGTCGCCCGAAGGCGTTCCTCTTCGCGACGGCGCGCAATCTCGCGCTCGGCCGGGTGCGCCACGAAAAGGTGGCGGGTGATTTTGCCTTAGGGCCTGTTAACACTAAACTAGTGCCAACCAGATGAGAGCGAAGGTGACGAAAGAACGGAAGAGCGCATCGAGTTTGTCGTAGCGGGTGAAGATGCGGCGGAAGCCCTTGAGTCGGAGGAAAAGTCGTTCGACGTGATTGCGCTCCCGATAGATCACCTTGTTTAGCTTCCAAGGCTTGAGCCGCCGGGGGTTTGGTGGAACCACGGGATTGAAGCCGAGCAGGGTGGCCAAGCCGCGGGTTTCGTCGCCCTCATAGGCCATGTCCATAACGAGGGCGCAGCCTGCGGCAGGACAGCCCAGTTCTCCGATCAGCTCGCGGCCTTCGGGCCCGTCTCCGTGCTGACCAGGCAAGAGGCGGAAACCGACGGCGCGAGCATCATTCGCGGCAACCAGATGAATCTTGGTGTTCCAGCCTCCCCGGGATTTGCCGATGGCTTGCGGACCGTTTTTTTCTCCGCTCCGGTGCCGTCCGGGTGAACCTTCACGCGGGTGCTGTCCAGCGACACCACCTTCAGCGCAACGCTCAGCACGCCCTCCTGCTGCAACTTCGCAAAGATCCGATCCCCTACTCCATTTTTGCTCCATCGATTCATGCGCGTGTAGATCGTGTGCCAATTGCCGAAGCGCTCCGGCAGCCGCCGCCACTTGCAGCCGTTCTCCATCACATACAGCACCGCGTTCAGGAAGTTCAAAGCCTCCATGCTCACGTTGCCTCGCTCCACGGGCAGGCTATCGCGGATTCGCTTCAGATGCGTTTCGGTTAATTCCATCTCTCTTGCCAACACTTTTGCCCAGTCATGGCAATAGTGTTAACAGGCCCTAGCGGAAACCAGCCTCGTGGGCGTCTGCGAGGAGAGCGCGGATGTGGCCCACGAGGTCGCCCGCGCGCAGGAGCTCGAACTTTTGACCCAGGCCATCCAGTCCATTCCCACGCGCTGCCGGCAGATTATCACGCTGCGGCGGCTCTACGGCTTGTCGCAAAAAGAGGTCGCCGCGCAACTCGGCATCGCGGAGCACACGGTCGAGGCGCAGGGCACGATCGGGCTGCGCAAACTGGCCGAGTTTTTCGAGCGATTCGAGCGCCGGCGTCTGCCTCGCCATGAATAACCCGTTGCCCAACGACCCGGTGCCGGAGCCCATCGCACACGCGGCGGCGGCGTGGGTGCTGCGCTGCGACCGCGGGCTGACGGCGGCCGAGCAAGACGAGTTTTCGCAGTGGCTGGCGAGCGACGCGCGGCACGGCTTCCAACTCGCGCGTCACCGCCGGCACTGGGATCGTCTCGACACGCTCGCGCAGTGGCGCCCCGAGC
>JANLQB010000882.1:0-4222 GCA_031367565.1 Verrucomicrobiota bacterium | reverse complement strand
CGTCTCCGCCGCGAAGGCGCACTCAATCACCCTTACTACAAAGTCGTCGTCGCTGATCAACGCAGCCCGCGCGACGGCAAATTCATCGAGATCATCGGCAACTACGATCCGAAGAAAGCCGGCAGTAACGCGAACATCGACTTGAGCCGCGCCGACTACTGGATCGACAAAGGCGCACAGCCTAGCGAGACCGTCCGCAGCATCATCAAGACGCTCCGCAAGGCGAACGCCGCCGCCGCGAAATAACTCGGGCCGATTTTTCGGCATCCCCTTCGTGAATCAACCCCTCGCCATGCAGGAATTCCTAGAATTCGTGCTGCGGTACCTTGTCGATTACCCCGACGAAGTGGTGCTTACGACTTCCGAGGCGAGTAAAAAGACGATCTTCAAACTCCGCGTGCGGCAGAGCGACATCGGAAAAGTCGTCGGCAAGCAGGGGCAGACGATCTTGGCGATCAGGAACATCCTGAACGCTGCCGCCGCGCGCTTTGGGGAAAAAGCGGCGTTTGAGATCGTGGAAGAGGGCGGGGCGCGATAACGGGAAAACGACGGGCTATTTCCGCCCGGTCTTGCGCCAATTGATGCCCTTGCAGGGGCCCCTCAGCGTGCCGTCGATCCAGAATGCCCGCTCGCCGTCGCGCTCGCCGAGCGCACCGGTCTCGGATTCATCGGCGAAAATCACGTCTGCATTTTCCTTCAATCCGACATCGGCGGAAAAGGCGGCAGCCAGTCCGTCGCCAGACGGCCGCTCTTTTTTCTCCGCCAGATTTGGAAAATTCGCGGGGTCGTTTCCAAATGCAGATCCGGTGAAGGTGATCGCACCAACGAATAACAAGCGGCGCATCGCCGGGAAGGAGTGAGGATTTATTGAGCGCATCCTTCCCGTCGCTTGACCAGTCGAGCGTGAAGCGGGCGGATGGCGTCGGCCTTCGGTTCCGCCCGCCGTCGATGCTGCGCCCCAAAATCAAATTCAGCGTCCGAACAGTCGCAAGAAATTTGCCGCAACGATCGGGGTCAGTGTTTTGGCACCCATACCGCGAATCTTCGCGAGCGCCTCGTAGGCCACCTCGATGTTCGCCGGATGATTGAGCCGCGCGCCATTTTCGTCGTGGAGTGGATGCGGATTTTGATCGTCCGGTGGCCGCAGGTCCGGCGCGTCCGTTTCCACGAGCAGACGATCTTCGGGGATCGCGGCGAACACGGCACGTTGCGCCGCTTTTCGCTCGTGCAGGAAATACGGCGAGAAAGAAAAGTAGGCACCCTTCTTTGCAAATTCGCGCATCATTTCCATGGAACCGCCGTACGCGTGGAGTAGAAAACCGCGCGCCGGGAGCGGATGCGTGCGGAGGATTTCCCACAAGGCACCCCACGCCTGAATACAGTGAATCGTCACGGGCAAATTTCGCTCGGCGGCGATAGCGAGCTGCGCGGTGAAAACGTCGGTTTGATCCGCGAGGTCGTGCCCCTCGATCCAGCCATCGAGCCCGATCTCACCCACGCCCGCGCCTGGATGCGCATCCAGACGACGGTGCAAATCCTCAAGCCAGCCGCTCGACCGCTCCGCCACATGCCATGGATGCAGACCGAACGATGGAAGCACCCAAGAGTGCCTGGCTGCGAGCGCTGCCACCGCAGACCAGTCGCGCTCGCTCGTCCCATTCACCACCGCACACTGCAAATTCAGCGTCGGCAAAATTCCCGCGAGATGCGGCAGCAGACGCGCATCGTGGAGATGATTGTGCGCTTCGATCAACTTCATACGCGATTCGTGATCGCGAATTCACGGATCGTCCTGCGCACATTCGCGAGACCATTCAGCCGGGTCGGCGAAAGCTGTCGCGCCAGCCCGAGAGACTCGAGTAATTCCGGCTCCACACTCACGATCTCCTCCGCCGCGCCCCCATCATATAGCTCGCAAATCAAAGCCGCGAGCCCCTGCACCAACGGTGAATCCGCGCTCATCCGAAAACGGCACGCCGCCCCGTCCATCGCCCCCGCCAGCCACACATTGGAAACACAGCCCCTCACTCGACGCGCATCATCCTTCTCCTCCTCCGCCAGCCCCCGCCACTTCCGACCGCGAGCCACGATCGCCGCCAGCCGCTCCTGCGCATCCTCGATGATCGAATACCGGGCAATGAGCGCCGCCTGCTTTTCGTGAATCGTCATGCCTTCCGTGCAAGTGGCGAGCTCGCGACAGCGCAGAGCCCGGAGGCAAACGGGAAACCACTTGCCCCACCGCACCCGTGGCGAATACTGCTGCGCAGATGTTCGGCCCCGTAGTTCAACGGATAGAACAAGGGTTTCCTAAACTCTAGATCCGGGTTCGATTCCCGGCGGGGCCATTTTCTTTTTAAGCGCGTTTCGTCCATTCGTCGGTTGCGTATTTTTCTTGAGAAAGGATCTCCGCCGCATGTGCCGTTTCAAGAGCCAACGGGATGGCGGAATGGCGTGCGGAAAATCTGCAAATCAGGCGGGCGGACAAGTGCCCGGCATCGTCGATGTATTGGATGCTGCCTTGGTGGAGGAGTCCACTTTTGGTCCGGCGCTGAGCGCCGCCGGCGATTTTGCGGTGGCCGATCACGACGTCGTGTTGCACGGGGTTTTGGAAACACTCGGATGAGACCTGAGGTTGCGCGGCGGGAGCGAGGGAGGCGTGGCCGATGGCGCTCGCGATGCATTCGTGGATGGCGCAGTAGCTTTCGCGCGGACTCACCGAGAAAAACGGATGTGAGCGGGGGACGATGAGCGAGTAGGTGAAGTCTTGGCCGTGCTGGACGATACCGCCGCCGGTCCAGCGTCGGACGATGTCGCGATCCGGGCCGGTGGTGAGGGCGTCGGACCATTTGCCGAAGTAGCCGAAAGAGGTGGCGGGACGTGCCCAGCGGTAGATGCGCAGCGTCGGGTGGACGGCGGTGAGGAGGAGCGTTTCGTCGATCGCCATATTTAACGCGGCAGGGTGCGGTTCGGTGTCGAGCACGGCGATTACGTTGTCAAAAAGCACGCGAGAAATGTAATTCGTGCGGGAATGCGGCGGCAATGTTGCGTTTCGGAAAACCGGTGGATAGGGTGCGAGCTTTATGGCAAAAGTTGCACTTGGAAAAGGTCTCAGCGCGCTCATTAAGACGCATGTCATCTCGCCCACGCCGGCCGTTGAAAATGGGGAGCGTGTGCAGTTGACGCCTCTGGGCGAGATCATCGCATCGCCGCTTCAGCCGCGTACGCATTTCACGGAGACGGCGATTGATGAGCTCGTGGAGAGCATCAAGCAGCACGGGATCATCCAGCCGCTGATCGTGCGGCGGCGTGGCGCGCATTTCGAGCTGATCGCCGGTGAGCGGCGTTGGCGCGCGGCGATGCGACTGGGCCTCGCGGAAGCGCCGATCATCGTGCGCGAAGCATCCGACCAGGATGTGCTGGAACTGGCGCTGATCGAGAATCTTCAACGTGAAGATCTCAACGCGATCGAAGAAGCGCGGGCGTTTGCGCGGCTGGCAAAGGAGTTCGGCCTGCGGCAGGAGGACATCGCGGGAAAAGTAGGCAAGAGCCGGGCGGCGGTGGCGAACAGCATGCGGCTGCTCGATCTCGCGGAGCAGGTGCAGAGCTGGCTCACGCAGGAGCGGATTTCGGTCGGCCACGCGAAGGTGTTGCTTTCCCTGAAATCGCACGAAGAGCAATCGCTCATCGCCGAGGAAATTATCCGGCGCGGACTCACCGTGCGCGCGGCGGAAGAACTCGTGGCGCGACATTTTGCGAACAGCGGAGTGCAAAAGCCGACACGCGGTCAGAATGGCTCGGGGGCACCCGCGCTCGCTCCTGCCGTGCTGCATGTGCAGAATCGGTTGCAGCGCCATTTCGCGACACACGTCGCGGTCCATCACACTGAAAAACGCGGGCGGATCGAGATCGAGTACTATGGGAACGATGATTTGCAGCGGATCTTGGAAATGTTCGCCCTGCCGTCAGAAGAAGCGTGAGAGCAGGGTCTTTTAGAAGTTCGCTGCGAGTCGCGACGGCGCTCGTGGCATTTGGATTTGTGTCGGGTTGTGGTCGCAGCGATACCCCGGCGGGAAAGACGATCGTGACAGATGGGACAGCCGAGATTTTACCCATCGTCGCGGCGAAAATGCCGCCGGGACCGCCGGAGGAAATCTGGAAGCAATTCTCCGGAGACCGTGCCTTTGCCGATGTGAAAAAGCAGGTGGAATTCGGCCCGCGTCCA
>JANLQB010000715.1:0-1613 GCA_031367565.1 Verrucomicrobiota bacterium | reverse complement strand
GAGCACCGGATCATCGCGGAAGTCTCGATGGATGAAACGGACTCGCCGCAGACGCCGCCGGAGTTGCTCGTGATTTTGGCCGCGCTCGCGGATGAAAAGGTGCGCGTGCAGACGATCGCGCCGAAATTTACCGGGCGGTTTAACAAAGGCGTCGATTACGTCGGCGACCTCGCGCAGTTCGAGAAAGAGTTCCACGACGACCTCGCCGTCATCGCGCACGCCAGCGCGCGCTATGGTCTGCCGGCGAATCTGAAACTCAGCGTCCACAGCGGCAGCGACAAGTTTTCGCTCTACCCGATCATCCGCCGCACGCTCCCGAAGTTCGGCGCGGGCGTGCATTTGAAAACGGCGGGCACGACGTGGCTCGAAGAACTCATCGGCCTTGCGGAGGCGGGCGGCGAGGCGCTGGCGTTTGCGAAGGAAATTTACGCGGGCGCGATCGGGCATGTGGATGAATTCTGCGCGCCGTATGCGTCGGTGATCGACATCGACAAGGCAAAGCTCCCGACCGCGGAGGAAGTCGCGGGCTGGACGAGTGGGCAATTTACCGGCGCGCTGCGGCACGATCAGACGCATCCGCTTTTCAACGCGAGCTTCCGGCAACTGCTGCACGTCTCCTTCAAACTCGCGGCGAAAGCAGGCCAGCGGTATCTGGATTTGCTCGTGGCGAATGAAGAAGTCGTCGGGAAGAACGTGACCGAAAATCTTTACGCGCGGCATCTGCGGCCGCTTTTCATCGGCTGATGAAATCCGCCATCACCGTCTCGCTCGTCCCGCAGGCCAAAGGCGGCCCGTTCGTTTTCTGGAATGGCCTCGCGGACGCTGCGGAACAAGCGTCTGCGCTCGGCTTTGATGCGCTGGAGATTTTCCCGCCGAATGCGGACACGCTGGATGTCGCGGCGATCCAGGAATTGCTCGCACCGCACCGGCTCGCGGTCGCGGCGGTCGGGACGGGCGGTGGCTGGGTCGTCCATAAATGGACGCTCACGCATGCCGATCCGGCGATTCGGGCGCGGGCGCGGGGATTTATTCGCGGAATGATTGAGAAGGCGGCGGCTTTGGGCGCGCCGGCGATCCTTGGCTCGATGCAGGGACGCTGGGAAGGCGATGTTTCGCGCGAGCAAGCTTTGACCTGGCTGGCGGAGGCTTTGGACGAACTCGGCAACTACGCGGGTGAACATGGCCAGCCGTTTCTTTACGAGCCGCTGAATCGTTACGAAACGAATCTCATCCATCGCACCGGCGATGCCGCGGCTTGGCTGCGCACGCTTCCGACTCGGAATGTTCGTATCCTTGCCGACCTCTTCCACCTGAACATCGAAGAGGCCGATATTGGCGATGCGTTGCGAGCGGGCGGGGATTTGGTCGGGCATGTGCATTTTGCGGATTCCAATCGTCACGCCATTGGTTTCGGACACACGGATGTCGCGCCAGTCATCGCGGCGCTGCGCGACAGCAACTACCAGGGCTATCTTTCCGCAGAGATTTTGCCGCTGCCAGATTCGGCGACGGCTGCGCAAAAAACGATCGAGTCTTTCCGCCGTTTCACTTCCTGAATTTACCATGCTCAAGCACCAACTCACCCACCCGAAAATCAGCGAAATCCTGGCTCG
>JANLQB010000691.1:0-4054 GCA_031367565.1 Verrucomicrobiota bacterium | reverse complement strand
CTTCGTCCAACTGCGGCACCTTGTCGGTTTGCAGCCAGCGCACGCCGCGTTTCGTCACGAGCGGCTCGATCCGGTGCCGCTTTGGCAGGCCGGTCGCAAAGATCTCGTCTTCCTCCCGCGCGTAGCGCGCGGCCTCCGGCGAGCCGAGTTCCGCATCGGTGCGGCCTTCGATCTCCTCGCGCGGCAGCCCCACCAGCCGCGTCAGCTCCGCGTTCACTTTCACGAACCGGTGCTCGCGGTCTTTGAAAAAGATGAGGGCCGGCACGCCATCGAGGATCATTCGCAATTCCGCGTGCTGCCGCTGGAGGTCGGCGGTCTGTTCCGCCACGCGTCTTTCCAGTTCCGCGTTGAGCTGGCGGACGCGTTCCTCCGCGTTTTGGCGTGTGACGATTTCCTCTTTCAGCGCCACATTCGCCTCGCGCAATTGCGCCGGGCTGGGCAGGGCGATCGCCGTGGGGAGGAGCCGGATCAGCAGCAACGCCGTGGAGACCGAAGCCAGCGCCGTGACGGCTTTCACCCCGCCCGAAAGCCAGTAGGCGGAGTGCCACACATTCCAGATTTCCAGCAGGTGCGTCGCCCCGCACGCGACGATGAAAAGCGCGAAGCAGCCGATGACGAAGCCGAAGGTCAGATCGCTGCGCTTTCGCAAGAAATAGACGAGACCCAGCGGGATGGAAAAATAGGAGAGCACGATCAGCGCATCGCAAATCACATGCAGCCACAGGAGGTTCGGCGTCCAGAGGTAGCAGTGCCCGTGGGGCATGAAGGCGGCGGACAACGGCAGGGAAAAGGAGGGAAACGCCACGCTACGTTGAGAGGTGGGAGATTTCTGGCGGATTCGGACGGCTTCGGGGCGCGCCGCTTCCAGCGTTTTTCGCCCGGAAAAAACGCGCCCCCAATTGAATGATCACGATCCATTTCTACCCCTGCTCGTTCGGGGAATCGTCCGTGGGGCGGCCCACCAGCGCCCATTCAAATTTCAGATGCGTCGCGGCATCGCTGAAATCTCGGAATTCCACGGGTTTCACGATGTAAGACTGCACGCCGAGCGCCTTGCACTCCACCGCATCGCGGTAGTAGCGCGATTCCGTGAGCACGATCACCGGGATGTCCCGCGTCCGCTCATCGGCCTTGATCCAGCGCAAGACCTCCAGCCCGGTCAGTTTCGGCAAATGCAAATCCAGCAGGATCACCCCCGGCATCCGGGCATTCCTGCGCTCGGAATAGCGGCCGGTCGCGAGGAGAAATTCGATCGCCTCTGCCCCATCGCGCGTCACATGGATCGTATTCGCGAAGCGCGCCTTGCGGAAGGCGCGCAGCGTCAGCTCCACATCTTCCTGGCAATCTTCCACCAGCAGCATTTCCACATCATTCCGGGCATCCTCGCCGCCGGCCTGTTTTTCAAAAAGTCCCGACACCGACAATTCCAGAGCCCGCGCGAGTTTCTCGATGCTTTCGAGCGAAAGATTTCGCACCCCGCGTTCCACATCCGAGAGGTACGTCCGGTGCAGACCCGCGCGCACCGCAAGGTCCTCCTGCGATAGGCCCATCTCGGAGCGCTTCGCCTTTATCGCGCCCCCAAAGTTCCGCTTCAGTTCATCACCATTCATACAAGTATCTCCAGACTATATCGCGCGCTGCCATCGACGATGAGTTGCCCCGATGGCGGCGAAATCGCAGGTGGCTTTTCATGGGTTAAAAAGGGGACAACCGTGGCTATTTGCGATGCCGGAAAGTGTTCGCGGCGCAGTGGGGAACTTTGACGCTTATCGGCATCGCTAGTGCTGGGATGATGCATTAATTTTTTTCATCTGCCGTAGCAATTCCAAACTCACTTTTTAAAAAAGCGGGCGGCTCATCGCGAAAGCCAATCATCGCTTGTCTAAACCGGACGCTTCCTCCACCGTCCCGCCTTCATGAATAACAAAAGCTTTGGCTGCATGGGCATCGGTTTGGTCGTGCTGCTGATCCTGAGTCTGGTGCTGAATTTCATCTTCATCATCGCGGGCAGCACGAGCATGGCCACGAGCGCGATGGGCGTTCAGATGCATCTCCCGAAATTCGAGGAAGGTCTCGTCGCTCCAGGAAAAGAAGGCTCCAACAGCAAGATCGCGGTGCTTTATCTTCGCGGCATCATCAGCGGCATGGAGCCGGGCGCGATCGGCGACACGATGGTCGAGGACATGAAGCTCCAACTGGCGCAGGCGGTCGAGGACGAGAAAGTGAAAGCGATCGTGCTGCACATCGACTCGCCCGGCGGCGAAGTGACCGCTTCGGACACGATCTACAACGCGGTGCGCCGCGCTCGCGATAAAAAGCCCGTCGTCGTTTACATGGGCTCGCTCGCCGCGTCCGGCGGCTACTACGTGGCGTGCGGTGCGAAGTGGCTCGTGGCGAATGAGACCACTTTCACGGGCTCGATCGGCGTCATCATGCAATCGCTGAATTACGAAGGGCTCATGGACAAAGTCGGCGTCCACACGCTCACCTACAAAAGCGGGAAGATGAAAGACATGCTCAGCGGTTCACGGCAACCGACCGAGGAAGAGAAGGCGTATGTACAGGCGATGATCATGCAGACTTACGGAAAATTCGTCGGCATCGTGGCGAAAGAACGCAACCTTCCCGAGCAGGAGCTGCGCGATGGCATCGCCGATGGCCGCGTCGTTTCCGGCACCGATGCGCTTGCCGCAAAACTCGTCGATCAGCTCGGGGAAGTGGAAGACGCCTACGCGAAGGCGAAAGAACTCGGGAAGGCCGAAGGCGCTTCGATCGTCCGCTACGAAGCGCCCTTCAAACTCGGCCGCCTCCTGCGCTTCCTCGGCAAAAGCGACGCGCGCCAGGCGAAGATCGAGATCGACATCACGAAAGCGATCGGGCCGCGGCTCGAAGTGGGGAAGCTCTACTTCCTGCCGACGTTCTACGCGCCGTGAGGGGAAAAAGTCGAAGGCTGAAGGTCGAAGGTCGAAGGCTGGGAGGCTCCTGCACCTTCGGCCTCATCCCCGCATGACCCCGCCCGTCGATCCGCTCCTTTTCGTCGGCGGACTCAGCATTTTCGCCTGCGCCATCTTCGGCAGCCTTCTCGGCGGGATGTGGCAGGAAGGCGGGAAGATGCGCGCGAAGACTTTCGATCTTCCCGAGTTGCTCGTGAGCATCGTGCTTGGCGGAGCCTTCGCCGCGCTCGTGGTGAAAAATGTGACGTCCGCCGGGAAAGCCGCCGCCGCGAAAGTGACGCTCGATCAAGTGATGCCGAACGCGCTCTTTTTCGTCATCATGGTCACGGGCATCAGCGCGTTTCTGTGGTTTCGCGGCATCGACATCCGCGTCGCGATGGGCCTCGATCGCGTGCCGATCGTCCGTGCGATTGTGACCGGCCTCGGCCTCATCCTCGCCGCGTTTCCGCTCGTGCTCTGCGCCTCGCTCATCACGCAGATGATCCTCCGCCAGGACGCGCAGGAGCAGGAACTCGTGGCCCTTTTCAGACAAGCCGCGCAGCAGTCGAATCGCGATGGCCTCGCAAAAATTCTTGTTGCCGGTGCTGTCATCGCGCCCATCTGCGAAGAATTCCTATTCCGCGGATTTTTCTACGTCGTTTTCAAACGCTACCTCGGCACCGTCGGCAGCGCGCTGCTCACGTCCGCGCTTTTCGCCGCCTTCCACGGCAGCCTCACCGTTTTCCCCAGCCTCTTCGTGCTCGCGCTGTGTTTGACGATCGCCTTCGAGGCCACCGGCTCGCTCGTGGTGCCGATCACGATGCACGCGCTGTTCAACGCGTCGCAACTCGGCGTGCTCTACTTCATCAGCCGCGCGCCCGTTGCCGGATGAAACTCGCGCGCTACAGCGAAGACCGGCTCGTCGCGGAAATCACGCGGGGTCTTCCGCTCGGCGAAAATGTCCGCGTCGGCGCGGGCGATGATTGTGCGGTCATCGGAGCACCGCGTGCCGCAAGATGGATTTTACTGAAAGCCGACGTCGTGGTCGAAGGCGTGCATTTTCTCCCCGACGACGACCCGCGCCGCATCGGCTGGAAAGCGCTCTGCCGCGCCATCAGCGA
>JANLQB010000668.1:0-2268 GCA_031367565.1 Verrucomicrobiota bacterium | reverse complement strand
TCACATGGGCCGAACTGCAAACGGTAGCGAGCCTCGCCGAGTGCGAACCGATCAAGAGCAACCAAGGCACTCTCTTCGCACTGACGGAAGACGAGTTCGAGGTCATTCGTGCGCTCATCGACGACCGCAATCCCGTAGAGGCGAAGCTCAAACCCAAGCCTTACACCAAAGCAGACGCGCTTGTTGGCTTGTTCATGGGAGAGGCGCGGCTCGACACGATCCTCGATCGGCTGCGGCGCAAGAAGGCGCTGATTTTGCAAGGCCCGCCGGGCGTCGGGAAAACCTTCGTCGCGCGGCGCCTCGCTTACGCGCTCATGGGAGAGAAAGATGACTCGCGCGTGGCAGTGGTGCAGTTCCATCCGAGCTATGGCTACGAGGATTTCATTCAGGGCTATCGTCCCGATGGCTCAGGACTGCGTTTGCGACCCGGCGTGTTTCACGAGTTTGCGCGCCGCGCGAAAAACGATCCGACGCGACCGTGGTTTTTCATCATCGACGAAATCAATCGCGGCAACCTCGCAAAGATTTTCGGCGAGTTGCTCATGCTGCTCGAAGCCGACAAGCGCGGCCCCACGCACGCCGTCCCGCTGACTTACGCCGACGGACCGGATGACACGTTCTTCGTGCCGGAAAATCTTCACTTCATCGGCACGATGAACACGGCCGACCGCTCGCTCGCGATGGTCGATTACGCGCTCCGCCGTCGCTTCGCTTTCGTCACGCTCGAACCCGCGTTCGACTCGCCCGCATTCGCCGCGTGGCTCGCAGAGAAGGGCGCGACCGAAGCTCTCATTGCGCGCCTTCGCGAGCGTGTGCGGGAGCTAAACGCGGTGATCGAGAACGAGCGCGACCTCGGCCCCGGCTTCCGCATCGGCCACAGCTTTTTCTGCCCGCCCGATGGCTGCGACCCGGACGATGCCTGGTATCGCGAAATCATCGACGGCGAAATCCAACCGCTGCTTGAGGAATACTTCGACTCGCGCGAGCGCGTGGAAAAACTCGTGACCGAACTACTCGCCTCATAGTCCCACCGGCGTGGAAATCCCCATCGCCAACATTTACTACCTCCTCTGCTACGCATGGGAGGCATTGGAGGAAAAAGACACGCTCGCCGACGTGGGCGCGCTCGATTCCACCGATCTGCTCGACCTCTTCGCGCGCGTCCTCACCAACGGCACGCGCCGCCTGCTCCGGCGCGGACTCGATCGCGGCTACCTGCCGCGCGAGGACGAAATTGCGGGCGTTCGCGGCAAACTGCTCACCACACCCACGCTCCGGCGCGATCTACTGCGCCGCGCCCGCGCGGTCTGCGCGTGGGATGAACTCGATTACGACACGCTGCCCAATCGCATCCTCAAATCCACGTTCCAACGTCTGCGCGACGAGGCCACGCTCGACGAGCGGTCCCGCGCCGGCGTTCACGATGTCCTGCGCTGGCTGGCTCCCGTGCAACCGCTTGACCTACACGCCCGGCATTTCCGCCGCGTGCAGCTTCATCGCAACAACCGCATCTACACTTTCCTCCTGCACGTCTGCGAATTCATCCACGAGCACTGGCTGCCTGCGGAGCAGGGAGGCGGACGGCGATTCCGCGATTTTGTCCGCGAGCGTCTCGGCGTGCTCTTTGAGAAATTCGTTCTCGAATTCTACCGTCACGAACTCCCGACCGATGAAGGCTGGAAAGTGAATGCGCCGAAGTTCGGCTGGCAGGTCACAGGTGCCAACGCCGACGCTGACGCGCTCCTGCCTCAAATGGAGACCGATGTTTGTCTCGCACGCCTCGGACGCGCAATCATCCTCGACACGAAATTCTACACCGAGGCGCTGAAATCGAACGCTTACGGCAGCGCGAAGCTTTCAGCCGCGAATTTCTATCAGCTCTTCACCTATCTGCGCCAGCGCGCCCACGAGCCAGGCTGGGAGCAGGCCGAGGGTGTGCTTCTCTACCCGCGCACGACACGCGATTTCGACGCCGCATTCACAACGCACGGCCACCGTGTCCGAGCCCTCACTCTCGACCTCTCCCGCCCGTGGCCAGACATTCGCGCTGCACTACTTTCCATCGCAGTACAAGCGAGCGCGGTAGGCCCGATACGTGAGCACGCACGAGCCGGAGAAGCAGGAGATTTATCACAAGCTGATCGCGGCGATTAACCACGCGAAGGATCACGGCGATCCGGCCACGCTGCGCCGCATCGCGGAAGACCGCCGTGGATCGATTGGGCTTCATCCTGCGGCAAGGCTGGGAATGCGCTCAGGGAGAGCTCC
>JANLQB010000656.1:0-2034 GCA_031367565.1 Verrucomicrobiota bacterium | reverse complement strand
TCCTCCTTCATTTCCAGCTCTGCCAATTCCCCCTGCCGTTGCTGTTCCTGCGCACTTTGCTCGCCCTGACTGCTCTTCTGCCGCGTCACTTGAAACTCATGCTTCGCAAGTTTCAGCAGCGCATCGTAAGCGGCCTGCTCGGCGGTCAGCGCATCGGGTAAAGGCGCGGGTGTCGTCGTGGCGGCGGTGAGATGATTCACGGCGGACTGCATCGCGGTGATCGCGTTTTGTACGAGCACCTTCGTCTTCGCGCCCTCGGTCTTTTCGAGCAAAACATTCGCCTTTTGCAAAGCCAACTCCTGCGCCTCCAGCACGACCGGAATGTCCTTCAGATATTTTTCTGAAACCGGCGGAAACCCCGTCGCGTCCGCCGCGCGTTTGATATTCCAAGTCGCGACGATGATCTGCTTTTGCTCGTTCGCCTGTTGCTGCGCTTGATTTCCCTGCTGCCCGCCTTGCTGCTGCTCGCCCTGTTCACCGCCTTCCTGGCCTTGCTTCATGATCTCTTCAAAAGGCCGGACCTCCGCGAAAAACATGTCGCTCATTGTGCGCCGCACTTTTCCATCCGGCCCGACATCGTCCGCCCACAGATACCACGAAACGAGCTGATCGCTCGCCACGCTCAGCTCCTCAAACTTCAGCAAGTGCTGCATCACCAGCTTCTCGTCCGGCTTCGAATCATGCCCGAGCACCACGTCCTTTTCCGGTTGCCCCACCACCGTGAAACTCAGCCCGTAAGCCGACATCCCGAAGTCATCGAACGCGCTCGCCTTGAAAGAAACCTCCTGCAACTCCGTCACCGTCTGATCGCCTTTCGGCGCGTCAAATTTCAGTTCAGGCCGCTGGTTCGGCCGCACATCGACGACGAGTTGCGCGGGCATTTTGTTCGCGCGTCCGTCGGCATCTTCCAGCTTCAGTTCGTAGGTTTCGCCTGCCTTCAGCTCGAAGTTTTTCAGCGTCGCCACCGCCTTCTGCGGATCGACCGTGAGCGGAATCTCCGACTTGTCCTTGCCCACGAGCTTCGCGGATTTCACCGGCTTGTTGAGCTGAAACTCGACGCCAAGTTTGCTGCCTTCCACCGCGCTCACCCGACGCGTGTCGGGAATCTGCTTCTCCGAAAGATGCGTGTAATCGGGATACCGAATCGTCGCGTCCGCGCGTTCGAGCCGCGGATGCTCGAAGACCGTTACCGCAAAAGTGTCCGTCGATTTCCCCGCATACTCGACGCGGTAACTCATGTCCGCATCCACCTCCGGCAAGCCGCCGCCAAACACCGGATCGTCCAGATTTTTCACGAGTGGCATCCGCTGTTCCGGCGCATTCTTCGGCTGAAAAACCAGCGACGCCTCGCTCGGAAGATCGCTCCCAAATCTCGCCAGCACCACGATGCTCGACCCACGCTCGATCGACACATTCCCCGGTGTCACTTCCACGCTTTCGTTTAAGACCACACCCGTCTTCCCAAGTTGCCGCTCACGGCGATCCAGCCGCATCAGCGAAAAGCCGAGCAGGAAGAGCAGCGCAAATTGCGCCAGCGTCGCGACCGCCATCCGGCGCGCCGGCACCGCATCAATCCACGAATGTTTCCGACTCGCCGCCAGCGCATCCTGCACGACGCGTTTTTGCAAAAAATGCAGCTCGCCCGTCTTCGGATCAGGTCGCTGCTCCACCGCCGTGACGAGCAGCGCGTGCAATTCCGGATGCTTCACTTCCACGAGCTTCGCGATCTCGCGATAGTCCGGCTCCCAACGATCGCTCCTTTTCCAAATCACATACGCCACCACCGCCGCGATCAGCGCGAGCAGCAGCACGGAAAATTTCACGCCGGCGAGGATCAGCGCACCCGCCGCCACGACCGCTCCGCCCCAGCAAATCGCGAGTTGCCAAAGCAGTCGCACGCGTCGGCGGCGCTCGACGATCGGGGCGAGGGCGAGCTTCAGCATTGGGATGGTCATGTGGCGACTCCGGTTTGATTTGGCACGAGGCGCGAAACTCTCCCAGCAAGCAGCGTCTCAATCAACAGAACAGCGAGCG
>JANLQB010000580.1:0-5166 GCA_031367565.1 Verrucomicrobiota bacterium | reverse complement strand
CGGGCGCGAAAGTAGTCTCCCGATGGCGGCCTCGGCTCGATATTCCACGGCAGCGCTTTCAGCAGTTCATACGTCGCCTCGAAATCACGACCGACTTCCCGCAGCAGCGAATCCTTAAATTTCCCCTGCGATTCGAATTCGAAATGCTGCGTGCGATATACGAACTTTTCCGCCGCCGCGTCTTCGCTCACGACTTCCGTTTTCAGTTTCGTCATGTCCACGCCCACAAATTCCGGGAGCGTAAATTTGATCGGCTGTTTTTTCTGCCACTCCACGACGTATTGCTGATCTTCCGCGCTCAGTTTGGCCAAAGGCGCTTGCGCGGGCTGACCGTTGGGCA
This sequence comes from Verrucomicrobiota bacterium, assembly GCA_031367565.1. Taxonomy (GTDB): domain Bacteria; phylum Verrucomicrobiota; class Verrucomicrobiia; order Chthoniobacterales; family Chthoniobacteraceae; genus JANLQB01. The sequence goes on along the minus strand of JANLQB010000580.1, from coordinate 4,826 downwards.
TTCGGAAAAACGCGTTCGTTCCCTCGACTCTTTGGAGCGCGGCTTGGAAGGGTTTTCCCTCCGCCGTTTTCCACGTGCGCGCCGGCTCGACGACCGGGAGTTGCGCGCTGGCGACGGCGGTGAGGAGGAGCAGGGGAAACAGGGCGCGCTGAGGGGTTCTCATGGCGCACAGCCTTCCCACGGCGGCACTGCCAGCAAGCAAAAAGTCCGACCCCGTCTCGCCGTTCGCTCGCTTGGCTATTCTCCGTTGTCCGATGACAAATCCGCCGCAGCCTTCATCCACTCGTCGTTCAGACGAGTGAGATCTTTGGAAACGGAGGAAAGTTCGCGGTTGAGTGCGATGGCGTTCCCGCCGGCTTCGTAGGCAGCGGAGTCTTCGAGTTGCGCGGTGAGATCGCGCTGGCGGCCTTCGAGCGTGGCGATTTGCATTTCCAAATCGGTGACGCGCTTTTCCCGGTCGCGCTTTTCCTTGGCGATGGCTTTGCGCGCTTCGGCTTCGGCGCGCTTTTTCTCGCGCATCTCTTTCATGCCGAGTCCGGCGTAGGCATTCGCGACGGGGGCGGCGGCGGGCTGCAAATTGTGCAGCTTTTCTCCGGCGGTCAGTGCGGCGCGGGCGGACGTGGCCTTCGATTTATCGAGGTAATACTGGTAGTCGCCTGCATACGGCGTGAGCTGGCCGGCGCTGATGTGCAGGACGGTTTTGGCCATCGCGCGGATGAAATGCACGTCGTGGCTGATGAAGATGAGCGTGCCTTCAAACTGCTGGAGCGCGCCGATCAACGCGTCGATCGAGCCGACGTCCAGATGCGTCGTGGGCTCGTCCATGAGGAGGAGATTCGGAGGGTCGAGTAGGAGCTTCACCAGCGCGAGCCGCGTCTTTTCTCCACCGCTGAGAATGGCGACGTGTTTAAAAACATCGTCGCCGCGAAAAAGAAACGAACCGAGAACCGTGCGCGCCTGCTGTTCGCCAACGGGATTCGGCATGTCCATTGCGGCTTCGAGCACGGTGTGTTTCGCGTTCAGCGACTCCATGCGGTGCTGCGAAAAGTAGCCGACTTTCACGTTGTAGCCGACTTCACGCGCGCCGGTTTGCAATGGGAGCGCGCCGCCGAGCAGTTTGATGAGTGTGGATTTGCCCGCGCCGTTTGGGCCGACGAGCACGGTGCGCTGGCCGCGCTCGGCCTCGAAGTCCAATGAGTCATATACGACCAATGAGTCATATGCGTGGCGGACGCCCTTCAGACTGATGACGCGAGAGCCGCTCCGCGCCGGCTGCGGCATCCGCATGTGGACCGTTTTTTCCTGTGAAAGCGGCGCCTCGATCTTCTCCATGCGGTCGATCTGCTTCAGCTTGCTCTGTGCCTGCGAAGCCTTGCTGGCCTTGGCACGGAAGCGATCCGCAAACTCCTGCAGCGCCGCGATTTCCTTCTGCTGATTTTTGTAAGCCGAAAGCTGCTGCTCCTCCCGCGCGCCTTTTTCGATCACATACTTATCCCAGTTGCCGCGATACCGATTCAGTCGCTTGTGCGCGATCTCCACGATCGAACCGACGAGCTGATTCAGAAACTCGCGGTCATGCGAGATCATCAAAATCGCGCCCGGATAGCCCTTCAGATATTCCTGAAACCACACGAGCGATTCGAGATCGAGATGGTTCGTCGGTTCATCGAGCAGCAGCAAATCTGGCTCCATCACGAGCAGCCGCGCGAGATGCGCGCGCATGATCCAGCCGCCGCTCATCTTGCGAGCTTCGCGCTCGAAATCGCTCTCGCGAAACGCCAGCCCCGCGAGGATGCGCTTCGCCTTCGGCTCCAGTTGCCAGCCACCGAGTTCATCGAACGTCGCGAGCGCTTCATGATGCTCATGCGAATCATCCGGCGTCGTTTTCATCGTGCGCATCGCCTTCGCCATCTCCGGTGAAACCGCGCACGCCAGCTCCAACACCGTCTCATCTCCAGCGGGCGCGCTCTCTTGCGGGAGAAACCCGATCTTCGCGGAACGCTCGACCGAAACGCGTCCCTCATCCGGCGTCGCCTCGCCCAGTAGCAGCGAAAACAGCGTGGATTTACCTGCGCCATTCGGCCCGACGAGGCCGATGCGGTCGCCGCGATTGACCTGCAATGACGCATCCTCAAAGAGCGTGCGACCGGCGAAAGATTTGGAAACGGAAGAGACTGTGAGCATCGGAAAAGGCGCGGATTGTCGTGGCACTCCGCCTTTCGCGCAAGGGCTGTCCCGCACCAGCGAGAAATGCGGGGTCGCCCGCCGATCTACATACTCTTGACGGAATATACGGTCTACGGAATACATACGGCATGGCCGACTGCGCCTCACTGATCCAAATCTACCAGTGCCTGTGCGATGAAACACGCCTGCGCCTCCTGAACATTCTTTCCCGCGGCCCGCTCTGCGTCTGCCATTTCCAGGAAGTGCTCGGCGAAGCACAGGTCAAGATTTCCAAGCACCTCGGCTATCTGCGCGACAAGGGTCTCGTGGAAGTCACCCGGCATCAGAACTGGATGATCTACTCACTTCCCGAAAAGCGGTCACCCGAACTGGACGCCAACCTCCGCTGCCTCCAGGACTGCGTGCAAACCGATCGCGTTTTCAAAGCCGACCTGCGCCGCCTCGAAGCGTTGCGCCCGAAAATCGGCTGGCTCGAAAAAGTCTGCGGCGGTGAGTAGCCGCTTCCTCCCCGTCCCATCACACCAAAATATCCATGAAACTGTCCGAATTCCGCACCCAGCTACTCGATCACGCCCACCATGCGCTCACCTTCGTCCTGCCCGGCGGAAATCCGATTCCGGCGCACTTCCACATCACCGAAGCAGGGCGGGTGGATAAGAGCTTCATCGATTGCGGCGGGACCATTCGCACCATCGCCACCTGCTCGCTGCAGGCTTGGGTCGCTGATGACACCGAGCATCGTTTCTTTCCGGGTAAATTGGCCGGCGTGCTCGATCACGCCGCGCCGCTCTTTCGCGGCGACGACCTCGCGGTGGAAATCGAATACGAGGATGGCCTCATCTCGCAATTCCCCGTGCTGGACGCGGTCGCGGAAGGCGACACGCTCCGCTTCCACCTTGGCACTAAACACACCGACTGCCTGGCCAAAGACCTCTGCCTTCCGCCGCCCGTCGGGGCCGCGGCCAGCGACTGCGGATGCGGCCCGAGCGGCTGCTGCTAAATCCCACGCGCCATGTCCGATTCCATCACCATGGTGCTCGTCTGGAACGACCTCGCCCAAGGCAGCCGCGAATACGCCGCTGGCCTCGTCGCGCTCAACAGCATCCTGCAAACTCTACTCTACAGCGCCTACGCGTGGCTCTTCATTACCGTGCTCCCGCCGTGGCTTTGCTCCGGAGTTGGCCGGCGAGCAGGCGGCCTGAAGATCACCCCATCACCGCCAAAACCAAAATGCCATCCAAGCCGCTCGTTCTCATCCTCTGCACCGGTAACTCCTGCCGCAGCCATCTCGCCGAAGGGATCCTCCGCGCCGCCGCCGGCGACCTCCTCGAAGTCGCGAGCGCGGGCTCAAAACCGGCGGGCTACGTGCATCCCAAAGCCATCGCTGTGATGCAGGAAATCGGCATCGACATCTCCGGCCACACTTCCAAACACATGAACGATTTCCTCAGCCGCAACGTGACCACCGTCATCACCGTCTGCGGCAATGCCGATCAAGCGTGCCCCATGTTTCCCGGTCAGATGAATCGCTACCACTGGGGCTTCGACGACCCCGCGCACGCCACCGGCACCGAGGAGGAAATCCTCACCGTCTTCCGCCGCGTGCGCGACGAAATCCGGCTCGTCTTCGGCGCCTACGCCGCTGGGCTGAAGGAAGGCGCCTTCAAATCCCCTGAAGCGTAAGGAAGCGCGTCGCTCCCCTACGCGTTTCCCTTTGCCGCGCGCCTTTCGGCTCTCGAGTTGTCGAAAGCGGATTACTCCGCCAGCAACTTCTCCACACCTTTCGCCAGTTCCTCCCCGCGCAAGTCCGTCTCACGCAGCATCCCCTTTTTATCGAGGAGCCACGCCGCCGGGATCGACCCGATGCCGAAGCTGCTGCTGATCTTGTTCTGCCAGCCCAGCCCGTCGAAGTATTGCGTCCACGTCATCTCGTGCTTTTTCAGCGCGCCTTCCATCGCTTCTTTTTCCTGATCGAGAGAAATGCCCACGACTTCAAACCCCTTGTCGTGCAACTTTTTGTAGGTCGCCACTACGTTTGGCATCTCCGCGATGCACGGCCCGCACCAGCTCGCCCAGAAGTCCACGAGCACCACTTTCCCGCGCAGTTTCGCGAGGTCAAATTCCTTCCCGTCTGCCGCCGTGAATTTCAGATCGAGCGGCTTCGTTTTGAGGCTCGCCATCTTCTCCTTCTGCTCGATCGCTGCTTTCGCCATTTTCGCGATGTCCTTGTTCTTGGATTCAGCGAGCTTTTTCAAAGCGGCGTCACCGTCTTTGACCGCGTCCATCTGGATCAATTGCATCTGCAATCCCGCGACTTCCGACGCGCGTTTACTGTCGGGGTAGGCCTCGAGAAAGGCCGAGACCGCATTTGCCAGAGGCGCGAGGGTCTCGGGTTTTTCAGCATTCGCACCCTGGACGAGCATCTGCACGCGGAGGTAAGACGCCTCGGCCTTGGTCGTAGGCGTCGCATCTGGCGCAGCAAGGATGGCCTCGATCTGTCCCAGCGCACCGGCGGGCTCGAGCTTCTTCCCACCGATGCCTTGAAGCTGCGTGGCGGTCATGATCGCGACCACTTTCGCGTCCCACGACCGGGGATCTTTCGGGTATTTTTTGATGAAAGCCGCCGCCGCATCCTGCTG